>NZ_CP041666.1:3012831-3314114 GCF_007301515.1 Radiobacillus deserti | reverse complement strand
TATGGGCCGGCATATCCTTACGATAGTAATCCGAAAAATGTGATTGCAGCCGAAAATGCAGAAGAAATGAATGCACATTGGTGGATGGACATTTATGCATGGGGGACATATCCAAAATCTACTTGGAACTACTTAGAAAAAGAAGGACTTGCTCCTACAATCGAACCTGGAGACATGGAATTGCTTGCAGAAGCAAAACCAGACTTTATGGGGGTAAACTACTATCAAACTGCTACGTTCGAACATAATCCATTAGAAGGTGGAGTCGGAGAAGCGAAAATGAATACATCAGGGAAAAAGGGAACAACGAAAGATTCTGGTTTACCGGGTGTATTTAAAACCATTAGTAATCCTTACTTAGGTACAACAGATTGGGATTGGACGATTGACCCAGATGGTTTAAGAATCGCATTACGTCGCATCCAAAACCGTTATCAATTACCTGTTCTCATTACAGAGAATGGCTTAGGTGCCTTCGATGATTTAGAAGAAGGAGATGTCGTGAACGACGATTACCGAATCGACTATTTAGCTTCACATGTTAAGGCGGTACAGGAAGCAATCTCGGATGGAGTGGACGTGCTTGGATATTGTACATGGTCCTTCACGGATTTATTAAGCTGGCTAAATGGGTATCAAAAACGTTATGGCTTCGTCTACGTAAACCGTGATGAAGACGGTCCAAAGGATCTCCGAAGAATTAAAAAGAAAAGCTTTTATTGGTATCAAGATGTTATTAAAAAGAATGGTCTAGAATAGAAAAAACAGCAATTGGGTCCCCAACCCAATTGCTGTTTTTAGGTGTTACACGACTTTCTTGCGTAAATATCCGGAAATAACATCTACAATAGAAACCATGACAATGATTCCTAGTAGAATGACTCCAACTCGCTCCCAATCACGAGACTGTAGAGCAAAAATCAGTGGAGTACCAATACCACCGGCACCGATAATCCCTAAAATCGTAGCGGCACGGAGGTTAATTTCGAATCGGTATAACGTATAGGATAAGAAGCCAGGTAAAACCTGTGGAATAACCGCAAACCAAAGTGTTTGCATACGGCTCGCACCAGTTGCAGTTAATGCTTCAGATGGTCCTAAATCAATATTCTCAATTTCTTCTGAGAACAATTTCCCAAGCATCCCGATGGAGTGAAGACCTAATGCTAATACACCAGCGAAGGAACCAGGTCCAACTACTTTAATGAAAAGAAGTGCCATAACCAGTTCTGGAAAAGTACGAATAAAACTCAGCATAAATTTCCCAACACCAGTTAATGCTACTCCTTTTGTCATGTTGTTCGCTGCCCAGAAGGCAAATGGAATACATAAAAATGCAGAGATAAATGTCCCTAATACTGCTATCGCTAACGTATCCAATAATCCGCGGAGCAAGTCTTCTCCTTCAGGCAAGTACACGTAATCCCAATCTGGATGGAATAAACCAGACATGATTGCTTTCGACACTTGACCGGCAGTTTCTTTAAACCCTTCCATCGGCACGCCGGAAAATGCCCAGATATAAATGAATGCTAATAAAATCCCGACTATCCAACGAAGAAACACTCTTTTTTTCGGCTTTGTAGGTATAGTTGTGCTACTCATAGTAATTTCTCCCGTAATTTGGTACTGATGTAATCAATAATTAATACAACTACAAGTGTAAAGATAATAATCATATTCGTTTTATCGTATTCTAGGAATCCTAGAGTATGGTCATAATAAAGCCCGATACCACCAGCACCAACTAGTCCTAAGATGGCGGCAGCACGAACGTTCACTTCAAAGGTATAAAGGACATACGAAATGAAATAAGCAGCAACCTGTGGAATAACGGCAAACACAATCCATTGAATTTTGTTCGCTCCTACAGCAGTCATCGCCTCTAGTGGGCCTTTGTCAATCGCTTCAATTGATTCATAGGTTAACTTTGCGATGATACCGACTGAAAATAAAGATATAGCCAGAATACCTGGCAATGGTCCAAGACCAAAAATCGCAACAAAAATAGCTGCAAGTAATAGTTCCGGAACCGTACGAATGAGATTTAAGACGAACCGTACTGGATAGTGAATCCAACGAGTTTGAATCAAATTGCTTGCTGAAAATAGTGCAATTGGAACGGAAATAATGGCACCAATCGTTGTTCCGACAACAGCCATACGCAATGTTTCTAACATTGGGACTACAATATTGTCGAAGTATGCCCAGTTTGGTGGGAACATTTGCGCAATAAGCTCCCACATGTTTCCGAAGCTTAAGAAAAACTCACTAATACGGACATCTGCTTTAATCGCACTCAGCCAAATCGCTAAAAGGATGAGAACTAAGGTAAGAGTAGGCTTTAACTTACTAGGAGGCTGTGGTAATTGTTGTTCTTTTATTGGACTCATGTTTCCAACGCTCCCGATGGTTCATCTGTCTTTGTTTCCAGAGGTTGTCCATAAATTTCAGAGAAGCGCTCATCCGTAGCTTCTTCTACTGGTCCATCAAATACGATTTCACCTGCTTGAAGCCCGATAATTCTCGTGGCGTACTGTCTGGCGATATCGATAAAGTGCAAGTTAACTACTGTAGTGATCCCTAATTCCTGGTTGATCTTCTTTAAATCATCCATCACCTGCTTTGTAGTTAATGGATCTAAGGAAGCTACTGGCTCATCCGCCAGAATAATTTTAGCTTCTTGTGCTAACGCACGCGCAATCGATACACGTTGTTGCTGTCCACCTGATAGTTGGTCAGAACGAGTGTATGCTTTTTCTAAAATGTTTACACGCTTTAGTGCATCAAATGCTAGCTCCATGTCTTTTCTAGGGAACATTCCCAAAAGAGTCCGTAATGTAGAGTGATAGCCAACCCTTCCGGATAAAACATTGCGAAGTACAGTAGACCGTTTCACGAGGTTAAAGTTTTGGAAAATCATACCGATATCCCGGCGGATTTTTCTTAGTTCAGAACCCCTTGCTTCTGTTATGGATTGGTCACCTATTACTATATTTCCAGTAGAGATTTCATGAAGACGATTAATAGAACGAAGAAATGTAGATTTCCCCGCACCGGATAAACCTACGATTACAACAAATTCACCTTTATTAATGGTTACATTAATATCTTTCAACCCTTGCGTTCCATTTGGGTAAACCTTTGAGACATTTTGGAATTCAATCACTTTTCATACCAACCTTTGTCTAAATTTGAGAAAATCATAGTTGTACTTTTGAAGAGACGATGAAAGGAATAAAAGCACAGCCAGTGCATATTGCACACTGGCTGTAACTTGTACGATTGTTCATTTAGGTCAAATACTATTCTGTTTTCACTTTTTCAGAGTATTCCCTTACGATATCGAAGTTGCTATCTTGAGATTCTACGTATCCTTCGTGTGTGTAGATTTCTTTAACGATAGCATGTCCTTCTTCGCTTTTGCCAATGTTAATGAAAGCTTCTGTAATTTTATCAACCCACTCTTGGTCCATGTCAGAACGTACAGAGATTGTATCGTTTGGAATGAATTCTGTGAAGTGAATCACTTTAGTATCCTTAAATACGTCTGGATAATCACCAGACACGAGATTACGAGCATCTTGGAAAACGGCTGCTGCATCTACGTCCCCGTTAAGAACAGCAAGTACACCTTGGTCATGTCCCTTGACTGTAACAGCTTCAACATCCTGTAATGGATCTAAACCAACATCCATTAATGCAGCTGCAGGCCAGACATAACCAGCGGAAGAAGTTACATCTTTGGAATGCAATCTTTTTACCTTTAAGGTCTTCAAGGCTGTCAATTCCAGAGTCTGCTTTTACGATAATTTCAGATTTGTAGCCATCTACTAATTCTTCTGTAGGTTGTCCAGTTTCATCATCTACTCCGTAGCGTTGTGCTTGAAGAATAACTTCAGCTGCACCTTTATCTTTCGCCAGTACATACGCAGTTGGAGGTAAGAAACCAACGTCTACCTTTTTAGAAGCCATTGCTTCTATAATAGTGTTGTAGTTAGTAGATACGCTAACTTCAACAGGGATGCCTAGTTCGTCACTTAGTAAACCTTCAAGTGGTTTTGCTTTCGCTTCAAGCGTATCAGCGTTTTGTGACGGAACGAATTGAACCGTAAGAGTTTCCGGTACATATGCGTCACTGCCGCCGTCTGCATTCTGACCTTCATCAGATCCACAAGCACTCATGATACCAACAGTTAAAGCAAGAGTTGTACCTAATGTTGCAAATTTCTTTAACATGTGAAAAATAACCCCCATTGAATAATAAATTTATAACACTCGATAAATATACCATGCCAATTGTAAAGTTAGAGTGAATTATTTGTAAATTTATGTTAATTTTTTTAGTATTTTGCTAAAATTTGTTGCAACATGTTATAAATGAATGGCGATACAGGAGGGTAATAGATGAAAAAAGATATAGTTATACTTACGACGAGTGACATTCACGGATATATTTATCCTACTCATTATCGTGATCGCTCGGATCAACCAATAGGCTTAGCTAAATTAACTACATATATGAAAGAACAGAGAAATCATCACTCCGTTTTGTTGCTGGATAACGGTGATCTCGTCCAAGGTAGTCCGTTAACTTATTATCACGCAAAGTATCATAAAGACTCTAAAAACCCTATTATTGAAGTGGCAAATGCTTTAGGATACCAAGCAGCTGTTTTTGGGAACCATGAGTTTAATTACGGAACAGATTACTTGAAAAAAGTAGTGGAACAATCGGAATTCCCGTGGTTATCCGCAAATGTGATAGATGCACAAACAGAACAGCCTGCATTTGGCACGCCATATCAAGTGTTCGACTTAGATGGAATTAAAGTTGCCGTTCTAGGGGTTACGACTCATTATGTACCGAATTGGGAGGATCCGAACCATATACAAGGGCTAGAATTTAAAGACGCGTTAGAAACGGCGAAAAAATGGGTTTCACTTATAAGAGCCGAAGAAAATCCGGATGTCATGGTTGTCTCATACCACGGTGGGTTCGAGAGAGATTTGGAAACAGGGGAACCTACGGAACCGTTAACAGGGGAAAATCAAGGGTATCAAATGTGCCAGGAAATCGAAGGATTAGATATCTTAATAACAGGACATCAGCACCGATCATTAGTCGGAAAAGTAAATGGGGTCTCTATTATCCAACCTAGCAATAATGGGCAAAAGCTTGGAGAAATCCGCATTACTCTAGAAAAAATGGGGAATGAGTATGTTCTATTAGATGCCATATCTACACTTATCGAAGTCGATAAGCTACCTGCAGATCAAGAAGTTTTAAGCATGATTGGAGAATTTGAAAATCAAACTCAACAATGGTTGGATACACCAATTGGAAAAGTAAATGGCGACTTATCTATCGTGGATCCGTTGCAAACAAGGATGAGAGACACCCCGATTATCGAGTTTATTAATAAGGTGCAAATGGATGCGGCAGAAGTGGATATTTCAAATACATCTCTGTTCAGCAATGATTCCCCGGGGTTTGGCAATGAAGTTACGATGAGGGATATCGTTTCAAATTATGTCTATCCGAATACGTTAAAAGTAATCCGCATTACCGGTCAAGATATTAAAGATGCACTAGAACAAAGTGCAAGCTACTTTAAGATTGTGGATGGCAAAATTGGCGTTAATCCGTCGTTTATTGACCCCAAACCACAACATTATAATTATGATATGTGGGAAGGGATCGAGTACGAGATAAAAGTATCCAATCCTATCGGAGAGCGGATCACGAAGCTGCTCTATCAAGGAAAGCCTCTGGTCCTATCAAACCAGTACGATGTGGTTATGAACAACTACCGTGCGGGTGGTGCTGGGAATTTTGACATGTATAGTGGAAAACCTGTTGTGAAAGAAATTCCGATTGATATGACAGAACTTATTGCGAACTATTTACTAAAAAGAAATACGATACAAGCAACCTGTAATTATAATTGGAAAGTCGTTCTATAAATATAGTATAAAAATCCCTTCACAGGAAAAAATGGTTGGAAGAGAAGGGGAAAGTTTCCCTTTCCCTTTAAGCTGAACCATTTGTTACATTTTCTGAGGAGGGATTTTTTTGGACGAAAAGAAAAAGTTTTCGCAAGGTGAAAATGAGAAAACACTCACAACGAGACAAGGCCATCCAGTAAAGAATAATCAAAACACAAGAACAGTAGGAAATCGAGGACCAGCAACGCTTGAGAACTATGAATTTATCGAAAAAATATCTCATTTCGATAGAGAGCGTATTCCGGAGCGGGTTGTACACGCGCGTGGTGCGGGTGCACATGGCTATTTCGAAACGTATGGTGTTGCGGGTGATGAACCGGTAGAGAAGTACACGAGAGCAAAGGTTTTTTCCGGAAAAGGAAAGAAAACTCCCGTGTTCGTTCGTTTCTCAACTGTCATAGGTGGAGCTGGATCTCCAGAAACAGCACGTGACCCACGAGGCTTTGCAGTGAAATTTTATACAGAGGATGGAAATTGGGACTTAGTAGGCAATAACTTAAAGGTGTTTTTTATTCGTGATGCTATTAAGTTCCCGGACTTAATCCATTCTTTAAAACCTGATCCCATTACGAATGTGCAAGATAGTGAGCGTGCCTTTGACTTTTGGAGCAATACGCCCGAAGCATTGCATATGATTACATTCGTTTTCTCCCCATGGGGAATTCCAGCCAATTATCGACAAATGCAAGGCTCGGGTGTAAATACATATCGTTGGGTAAATGAGAAGAATGAAAGCTTTCTTGTGAAGTATCATTGGGAGCCAGTTCAAGGTATTAAGAATCTAACACAAGAAGAGGCAGATAAAATCCAATCTATGAGTTCTAATCACGCTACCCAGGATTTGTACCAAGCGATTGAGGATGGAGAATATCCAGAATGGGAGCTTTATGTCCAAATTATGACCGATGAAGAGCACCCAGAACTTGATTTTGACCCATTAGATGATACAAAACTGTGGCCAAAGGACCAATTCCCGTTTCTAAAAGTTGGGAAAATGGTATTAAACAAGAATCCAGAAAACTACCATAATGAAGTAGAACAATCAGCCTTTGGTACAGGTGTTCTTGTAGATGGCATGGATTTTTCTGACGATAAGATGTTACAAGGTAGAACATTCTCTTATTCCGATACACAACGGTATCGTGTAGGGGCAAATTATTTGCAACTTCCAATTAATAAGCCGAATAAGCATGTTGGTACAAATCAAGAAGGCGGTCAAATGGCCTACCATAATGATAAGGGACCAAACAAGCATGTGAATTATGAGCCTTCTAATATGAATGGACTGGAAGAAGTAAACCGCGATCACGACTATTACCAACCTCACGTAGAAGGTAAGCTTGTGCGAGAATCCATTGAACGAAAGAATGATTTTAAGCAAGCTGGAGAGACGTATCGTGCGTTTGAGGATTGGGAAAAAGAGGACCTTATTAACAACTTAGTTGCTGGACTCCTGCCATGTCGCAAAGAAATCCAAGACAAGATGATTGACCTGTTTACGAAATGTGATGAAGAGTATGGACGCCGTGTCAAGGAAGGCCTAGCGATGGGAGCAAAGAACATGATGCCGAAATCAGGCGGCTCACCACTAGGTAGTACCGAGTCAACTGATGCAATTGAGAATGCCAAAAAAGAGGGGCATGACGCAGATCCGTATTAATCCAAAAAGCCATCTAACCCATGGGTTAGATGGCTTTTTTTAATCAACCACTAGTCTATTCGTACCAACCTTCTATTATTTTCTCCTACTTTTCTATCAAAATTAGAAAATCTACAAAAAATATTACGAATCCATGTATAAATCTAGTAATTATTGCCCCAGAATGACAAATATGACAGGCAATCCAAAAATCGTAATCTTTGTAAAAGATACTTAAATTCATTGTAAACACAGGACTCTATTTCTTGTGTTAGGATAAGGCTTGTCAGAAAAAAAGGAGGGAAACACAGATGAAAAAAACATTGGTATCACTGGCCTTTGGCCTTTTTCTGACCGGGACAGTAACTACCACTGCATCTGCAGAAGACTATCAAGTTGTAAAAGGAGATAGTCTTTGGGAAATCGCCCAATCATATGACACAACCGTTTCAAAGATTAAGGAGTGGAACAAACTAGAATCGGATCTCATTCATCCGAAGCAAACGATAGAGATAAATAACGAAATTATATACAACGTAGAAAAAGGCGATACATTAAGTCATATCGCCCTAGATCACAATGTGACGGTAGATAAGCTCAAAACATGGAATAGCTTGTCCACAGATCTAATTTTGATAGGTCAAAAGCTAAAGATTAAAGAGCAGGGCAAGGAAGTAGGTTCCACAGAATCTACAACAGCTTCCACTGCTAGTACAACAACGGAGTCCAAGCCAGAGGTTGTTGCAACATCAACCGGTCATGAGGTTATACGTGAATTGACCGTAAAGGCAACCGCTTATACAGCCGATTGCACAGGCTGCTCCGGTATTACTTATACTGGTATCAACTTGAATAAAGATAGAAATGCAAAAGTAATCGCAGTAGATCCAGATGTCATTCCATTGGGTACTAGAGTATATGTAGAAGGTTATGGAGAAGCCATAGCTGGTGATATCGGAGGTGCCATTGATGGTAACCATATCGATATTCACGTACCTACGAAGAAAGAAGCATATGAATGGGGCGTACGTACTGTCAATGTCCAAATACTAGGGTAATAGGAAAGAGGAAGCGGAGGCTTCCTCTATTTTTTTTGCTAATAAGATTGGTTCCATTCTGATTGTTCATTATGATGTGTCTCTTGATCGACTTTAACGTTTGAATCCATTTGGGTCTGTACATAACCGATGATCCCGAAACTAGTAATCAACAAAAGAAATACAACCATTAATAGTTTCCTCATATAGATTCCTCCCGAAGACTCAACTCATTAACATTGTATATTCTTTACTTATTCTATTACCATAGTAAGTGTTAGAATAAACTTCAATATTTTCCTTTTCATCTTAGCATAATAATTTTTGATAGAATATGACATTTTTGTGGAAAATGTGCAAACTATATATATTAATTTTTAGGAATGAGGTGTACCATGCAATCCTTTTTAGAGTTAGGGGTTTCAGAACCAATCGTAAAACAATTAAAAGAACAAGCTATTACCGAGCCTACTCCTGTTCAAATACAAGCTATCCCTAAGCTTTTAGCAGGAAAAGATGTAATGGCCCAGGCTCAGACGGGTACAGGAAAAACATTCGCTTTCTTATTGCCTATTCTTGAGAAAATAGATGCGAATGTAGAAGCAATCCAGGCGCTCGTTTTATCTCCAACGAGAGAACTAGCATTGCAAATCTCCAACGAACTAGAAAAGCTATTGATTACAAAGCCTGAAGTGAACAGTCTTGCCGTATATGGAGGGCAAGACATTGAAGCACAATTAAAGAAGCTGCAAAAACAGGTACATATTATTGTGGCAACACCAGGAAGGCTGTTAGACCATCAACGGCGTGGAACAGTAGACTTGTCGGATGTTTCCATGTTTGTGTTGGATGAAGCAGATCAAATGCTGCACATGGGCTTTCTGCCAGAGGTTGAGGCTATTGAGGGGTTATTGAAGGAGGAGCGACAGACGATGCTTTTTTCTGCAACGATGCCAAAAGAAGTTCGGACATTAGCGAACCAATATTTGCACAAGCCTGAATATGTGACCGCGAAAGGAAAGAACGTGACCTTAGATGAAGTCAAACAGATGGTAATCGAAACAACGGACCGTGAAAAACAACAAAAGCTAACGGAAGTTCTCCACCAATTCCATCCGTTTCTAGCGATCATTTTTTGCCGAACCAAGCGGAGAGCGAGTAAATTGAATGCGGCTTTGCAGGGAATGGGTTTTTTGTCGGACGAACTCCATGGGGATTTATCCCAATCGAAGCGAGAAAAGGTCATGCAACGTTTTCGAGATATGAAAATTCAATATTTAGTTGCGACGGATGTGGCAGCGCGTGGACTGGATGTTGAGGGGGTCACGCATGTGTTTAATTATGACATTCCACAGGATTCAGAAACGTATATCCACCGCATTGGTAGAACGGGGCGTGCTGGTGGAACAGGTATTGCCGTAACCTTTGCGGCACCGAAGGATAAGCAATATTTACGTTTGATTGAAAGAGGCATCCAAAAGGAGATTCCCCGAAAGGAATGGCCTGACAAAGAATGAAGTCTGAAGGAACAATTCGTGGTATGAAACCTGGAGATCTGGTTTATTCTACAAAAGGGTGGTCCACTTTTTTTGTGGGTCATGTAGGGATTGTTGGACAGGATATGCTGATTCACCATTCGCATCCATTGGGAGCCTTTTCGGAGACCCTCAGCCGTTATAAAAGCAGACATAAATTCGGAGGAGAGATCCTTCTTTTAAGACCGAAAACAGCTGCAAATGAGGCTGCTAATTGGGCACAGGCAAATATTCCATACGTAAAACGATATTTGTTCGATCCGAGGTTAAAAGGGGTATCGAATAACTATTGCTCTAAGTTTATATGGCAAGCATTTTGGAACGGAGCTGGTCTGGATTTGACCAATCACCATTTGACTTCCAACCGAATAAGTTGGGTATATCCGTATCAAATAAAAAGATCAACATATCTTCAGACAAAAGATAGTATTATAGTACCTCCAGCGTTAACTCACTTGTAGAAAGGTTCTGAAAATTTATTGTTGACAAATAAAAAATCAGCGAGTAAGATAATACACAACACAAAGGAATCGAACGAAAAGCGTTGATGAAGAGTAGTAACTCTTATGAATCCCTTAAGAGAGCTGATGGTGCTGAGAATCAGTGGGAGGATGAGAGTGAATGGACTTCGGAGCTCCAAACCGAACTTCTATGGAACAGTAGGCTTTGGCGAACATCTCATCGATAAAAGAGATACACATATGTTTGAACGTATGTGGTTTAAGTGAGTTGCAAGCTGCAACTAATAAAGGTGGTACCACGGGTCTCCTCGTCCTTTTTAGGATAGGAGGCCCTTTTTGTTTGGGTAAAAATGAATACGTAAATCGTGGAGTAAGAAGAGTACGCAGAAGCACTGTTTTCTAAGAGAGCCGGATTAGGTGAGAGCCGGTAAAGCAGTTCTGTCGAATGGGCTTACGAGAGTATTCCTGAAAACTAGTAGGGAATAACGGCTTCCCCCGTTAACGGGATAGGATATAGAGTAGCTAATGCTCCGTATCCGAATGAGAGGAAGGGCGCATTCTCCCTTCAATTAGTGGTGGCACCGCGGTAACGAATAACCGTCCCCTATACGTGCAGAGAAATCTGTATGTATAGGGGACTTTTTATTTTAAGGAGGAAAAAAAATGACCATAACATCAACGATTTCTTATAAAAGTAAACAAGTAAATGGCGACGTGTTGACACCAATATCTGTTTTCAATCGTGTTCAAGGCAAAAAGAAATTTTTACTCGAGAGCTCGACAATGTCAGGTGAAAAAGGAAGGTATTCCTTTATTGGAGTAAATCCTTACAAAGAACTAATTGGTCGAGGCGATAACGTATCCATCATTCAACGTGATGGGAAGGAAGAGAAGAAAGCCCAGCCGTTAGAAATACTGCAAGAGCTTCTCCCTCATCAAGAGCTAGATTTGGAATTTCCATTCTATGGTGGCGCAATTGGTTTTATGGGATATGACGTCATTAGAGCCTACGAAGATATAGGCGAAGTAATCGAAGATGAAATAAAAATGCCAGAAGTCCATCAAATGCTTTACCAGGATGTCATCGTGTTTGATCACCTTAAACAAACAGTCACGATATTAGCATTAAATTTATCTGGTGATCGAACTGAAAAGCAATTAGAACAGAGCATTGAAGTGATTCATAAGGAAATGGTAACCCATCGTGAAGAAGAGGATGCACCGGCAACAAAAGTAAGCTTTACACCATCCATCGAGAAAGAAACCTTTATGGAAATGGTAGAAAAAGCAAAAGAACATATTACGAATGGAGATATTTTTCAAGTCGTACTATCCCAACGTATGAAGGCTAGTTTCGATACAGATCCATTTACATTTTATCGCAGTTTGAGAAGGGCTAACCCGTCTCCGTACATGTTTTATATCGATTTTGAAGACTACGTTGTATTAGGAGCATCTCCAGAGAGCTTGATTAAAACGAAAGGCTCTCAACTTATTACGAATCCAATTGCTGGAACTCGTCCACGGGGGAAAACGAAGGAACAAGATGAGCAATTAGGGGAAGAACTATTGGCAGATGAAAAAGAGTTAGCGGAACATAAAATGCTTGTTGATCTCAGTCGTAACGACCTTGGTAGAGTGTGTGAGGTTGGAAGTATTACAATCCCTAAATATATGACAATTGAACGATATCAGCACGTCATGCACATTGTATCGGAAGTGCAAGGAACGCTTCGCAAGGATTATACCGGAATTGATGCACTTATCTCGACGTTACCAGCTGGAACGGTGTCGGGTGCTCCGAAAATAAGAGCCATGCAAATTATAAATGATTTAGAGAAACAGAAACGTGGAGTTTACGCAGGGGCGGTTGGTTATATCAATATAAATGGAGATTTCGACCTTGCTCTCGCAATCCGAACCCTCGTTATTAAAGATAAAATTGCTTACGTTCAAGCAGGAGCAGGTATTGTATATGATTCCGATCCTGCTACTGAATATCAAGAAACGTTAAATAAAGCGAAATCACTATTGGAGGTACATGCACATGATTCTACTAATTGATAATTATGACTCTTTTACATTTAACTTATATCAATATATGTCTGAGCTTGGCGAAGACGTGGAAGTTGTGCGGAACGACCGGATTACGGTAGAGGAAATTCGAGCATTAAATCCTGAAGCGATTGTATTATCTCCAGGTCCTGGTACACCGCAAGAAGCGGGTATTTGCATAGCGGTTGTTCAAGAGCTGTCTGAGGAATACCCGATATTAGGAATTTGCTTAGGACATCAAGCCATTGGAGCAGCTTTTGGCGGTACGATCACCCATGCGAAGCAAATCAAGCACGGAAAAACTTCCATGCTCATGCATAAAAGTGAAAGCTTATTCGAGTATTTAAGTCAGCCGATCGAGGTCATGCGTTATCATTCCCTTGTTATCGAAAAAGATAGTCTTCCGCTTGAGTTGACTGTTCTAGCAACAGCGATGGATGACCAAGAGGTAATGGCAGTGAAGCATAACAGACTTCCAACGTTTGGACTTCAGTTTCACCCAGAATCAATCGGAACGGAAACTGGAAAGACAATTTTGAATAATTTCTTTACAACGATTAGAAAGGAGTATTCTCGTGAAACAGTATCTTGAAAAAGTAATCAACCGTCAATCATTAAGTGTGGAAGAAATGAATGGTGCTGCAAGATGTATGTTCGGCGAAGAAGTGTCGGATACAGAAATTGGTGCTTTTCTGACTGGTCTGAAAGTAAAAGGAGAGACTCCTGAAGAAATTGCAGGCTTAGTACATGTGATTCGTGAAAAGTCTCCATTAAAATTCTCCAACCTTTCATCGGTCATGGATAACTGCGGAACGGGTGGAGATGGTTCGCAGAGCTTTAACATCAGTACTACCTCCGCTTTTGTAGTAGCTGGTGCGGGGATTACGGTCGCGAAGCATGGAAACAGAAGTATCTCAAGTAAAACGGGAAGTGCGGATGTGTTGGAGCATCTAGGGGTTTCGCTATCTCTTTCGTCCGAACAGATGGAAGAGCTTTTACTGGAAAATGGAATTGCTTTTTTGTTTGCTCCACATGTTCATCCATCCTTAAAGCGAATCATGGGAGTTCGCAAGCAGCTAAGGATTCCAACGATTTTTAACTTAATAGGCCCTTTAACAAATCCAGTTCAGTTAGATAGTCAGCTTCTTGGTATCTATCGAAGGGATATGCTTGAAAGCATGGCAATTGCTCTTCATCAACTAGGACGTCGCAGAGCACTAGTTGTGAACGGTGCAGGGTATATGGATGAAGCGTCACTAGCAGGTGAAAATCACCTCGTACTCTTAGACCGAGGAGAAATGATTCAATTCACGTTAACACCAGAGGAAGTGAATCTTCCAACCTATGAATTAGACCAAATAAGAGGTGGAGACTCTAAAGAGAATTCGGACATCTTGCGTGATGTATTGAAAGGCAAAAAAGGAGCTTATCGAGATACGGTATTGTTCAATGCAGGGCTCGCTCTTTTCGCAAATGGAAAAGCGGAAACGGTCCAAGAAGGAGTTGCTGCTGCCAAGGAAAGTATTGATTCTGGAGCAGCACTTGCAAAGCTGGAAAAGCTTGTCGAGTATAGTAAACGGAAAATCGGGGTGTAAGGGATATGACCATCCTAGATAAAATTTTAGCAGAAAAAGAGAAAGAAGTAGCTACGTTAAAGAAAAATTATCGTCCAGAGATCAAAATAGAAAAACAAGCTTCTGGCTCTTTATATCGATCCTTCATGGAATCTAACAATATGAATATTATTGCAGAAATTAAACGAGCTTCCCCGTCTAAGGGTGTGATTAATGATCAGATGGACCCTAGTGCACAAGGAAAGAAATATGAAAGTTATGGGGCAGGGACTATTTCTGTATTAACGGATACTCCCTTCTTTCAAGGAACAATGGAAGATTTATTAGCGGTAAGAGATGCTGTACAGATTCCTATTTTAAACAAAGACTTTATCATTGATGAGATTCAAATTGATCGGGCAAAGGACTACGGAGCAAATGTGATTCTATTAATCGCTGCAGCGCTACCAGCGAAAAGAATCGAGGAACTTTTTTATTACGCGACAAACCAAGGATTAGAAGTACTTCTAGAAGTTCATAACCTGGCTGAGTTAGACGTTGCCAATGGTTTAGAAGTTCCGATTATCGGAGTGAATAATCGAAACTTAAAAACCTTTGAAGTAGATCTTGGAATAACGGAGCGACTTTCGCAGCACATAAAACGCACCGATGCGTTACTAATCAGTGAAAGTGGCATGAAAACAAAGGAAGATGTAGAAAGAGTGAGTCGTGCAGGAGCACGAGCAATCTTGGTAGGAGAAACGATGATGCGTTCAGGAGACTTATCCAAGACGTTTCAAGAACTACAAATTCCACTGTAGAAGGAGTAAGCAACATGAAAGTGAAAATTTGTGGCATTAAAACAGTAGAAGCAGCACAACATGTCGTGATGTCAGGTGCGGATTTTATTGGGTTTGTATTTGCGGACAGTAAGCGTAAAATAACAAAGGAGCAAGCGAAGGAAATAGCAGATTCTCTTCCTTCAACTATAAGGAAAGTCGGTGTCTTTGTGAACGAAGACCCGGAAGTAGTTCAAGAGATAGCTTCCACTGTTGGATTGGATTACGTCCAGCTGCATGGAGATGAAACGCCGTCTTATTGTGAGCAAATAAAGGTACCAATCATCAAAGCCTTTCAAGTTCACTCTAAGAAGGATTTAAACAAACTCGAGCGTTATCCTTGTGCGTATTATTTATTAGATAGTCCTGCAGGTAAATACCGAGGTGGTAATGGAGAAACCTTTGATTGGTCCCTAGCGAAGGGATTAGACCATCTTAAAGGAAAAATAATGCTAGCTGGCGGACTTCACGCGGAAAACGTGCAAGAAGCGATTACAGAAGTTAGTCCAGTTGGTGTAGATATTTCTAGCGGAGTAGAAACAGACGGAGAAAAAGACCCGGAAAAAATAAATCGTTTTGTACGAGCGGCAAAACAAACAGAAAGGTGATGTCAGGATGGGATCCTATCAACAACCAGATTCAAATGGGCACTTTGGTTCCTTTGGAGGTAGATTTGTACCGGAAACCTTAATGCCGGCAGTATTAGAGCTGGAAGCTGAATACAAGAAAGCAATGCAAGACCCGGAATTTTTAAAGCAATTAGATTACTATTTTAAGCAATACGTTGGTCGAGAAACGCCTTTGTATTATGCAGAACAACTTTCCGACCATATAGGCGGCCCCAAAATCTATTTAAAACGAGAAGATTTAAACCATACTGGTGCTCATAAAATCAATAATGCTATCGGGCAAGCGCTATTGACGCAGCGTATGGGTAAGAAAAAAGTCGTAGCGGAAACAGGTGCTGGACAACACGGTGTTGCCACTGCCACAGTCTGTGCCCTACTTGGATTAGAATGTATTATCTTCATGGGAAAAGAAGATATTCGCAGACAGAAGCTGAACGTGTTTCGTATGGAGCTACTAGGTGCGAAAGTGGAAAGTGTAGACCAGGGCAGTGGAACGTTAAAGGATGCGGTAAATGAAGCGTTACGTTACTGGGTTAGTAATGTCGAGGATACCCATTACATTATTGGATCGGTGGTTGGCCCACATCCATTTCCACAAATCGTTCGTGATTTCCAAAGTGTGATTGGGGAAGAGACGAAAAGACAAATAATGGATCAGGAAGGAAGACTTCCAGAAGCGGTTGTAGCCTGTATCGGTGGCGGGAGTAACTCCATGGGAATGTTTTATCCATTTGTGGAGGATAAAGCAGTTAAATTGTACGGAGTCGAAGCAGGTGGATCTGGTATCGATACTGGAAAACATGCAGCTACCTTAACCGATGGAAAGGCAGGTATCTTGCATGGTACGCTAACGTATCTGTTACAAGATGAGGATGGTCAAGTACAAGAAGCGCATTCCATTTCTGCTGGGCTTGATTACCCAGGTGTAGGACCAGAGCATAGTCATCTAAAAGAAGTGGATCGTGTTATCTATGATTCTATAACGGATGAAGAAGCGTTGGAGGCGTTACAATTCTTATGTAAAGCAGAAGGGATTTTACCTGCGTTGGAGAGTGCTCACGCCATTGCGTATAGTATGAAGCTTGCGAAGCAAATGAAAAAGGATGAGCTGTTAGTAGTTTGTCTGTCTGGACGTGGTGACAAGGATGTTGAAACGGTTCGTGCAGCACTTGGAGGTGAAGCAAATGGGTAAACAAAAGCTAGATAAAGCTTTTCAAGAAACATTAGAAAAAGGGGATAAAGCCTTTGTCCCCTACATCATGGCAGGTGATGGTGGATTAGATCAGCTTGAAGAACAGCTTACTTTTTTACAAGAAAGCGGAGCGACAGTAGTAGAGCTTGGTATTCCATTCTCTGATCCGGTAGCAGACGGACCGACCATTCAAGCAGCTGGATTAGAAGCTTTAGACAATGGCGTAAGTTTACGCAAAGTGCTAGCTGAGCTAGAACGCTTCAAGGAATCTAGAAAAATTCCAATTGTTTTAATGACATATATCAATCCAATATATGCGTTTGGTGTAGAAAAATTTGCAAATGCTTGTGCGAAGGCGGGAGTAGACGGGTTGATTATTCCAGATCTACCATTGGAAGAAGAAGGACTTATTGTTCGTAAATTAAAAGACGCGGAAATTGCCTTAATTCGCTTAGCGGCACTTACAAGCACCCCAGAGAGAATCGAAGAGATTGCTAAACGGACAGAAGGATTTTTATATGCGGTTACGGTAACTGGAACAACTGGTGCAAGAAATGAATTCAAGCAGAATCTAGCAGAACACTTAGCAGCCTTAACTGAGAGATGCAATGCACCTGTATTGGCTGGATTTGGTGTCTCGACTCCCGAGCAAGTAAAAGAGCTGAGCTCTCATTGTAATGGTGTAGTAGTAGGAAGTAAGATAGTCGATGCCCTTCATAATGGCGACCGTGCATCCATCGTGGAGCTTATTGAAGCATCGAAAAGGGTGAAATGAAAGTATTTAATGGATGTTTGAAAGTAATAAGCGAATTATAAAAGTATTTAACCTGAAATTAAAAGTAAGACCAAGAAATTTGAAAGTAAATGCATCAAATATAAAAGTAAAAGGGCTGTTCACCCGCCAAGGTGAACAGCCTTCATTTATTTTAAAAGTAATAAGTTAGATTTACGCTCTGCTACTTGCCCCATCGCCTGCAACGCAACTTGATTTAAGAAATTCCAAGGCTTATTGTAGTGCGGTTGGAAGAAGAAATCAGTCAATGCTAATTGCTCAATTGTCATATTGTTTTGAATCACAACGCTCATTGTATTCATCGCTTGCGTAAAGTCTGCATCAGATAAGACTTGCGCACCTACAATTCGGTGTGTATCTACTTCGTAAACAAGTTTAATTTTAAGTTCCATATTTTCTGGCATGAATTCTGGACGATAGTTATCTACTAATAGCGTACTACGAACATTCAAGCCACTTGCTTCAGCAGCTACTTCCGTTAACCCAGTAGAAGCTAAATTGTGTTGATAGATTTTTAAACCAGAAGTACCTTGAGTTCCTTGATGTGCAAGAACTGGATGAAGCAGGTTGTGTGCGACTAATGTTCCCATTCTAACTGCATTTGTTGCAAGCGGAATATAGGCAGCTTGCTTTGTTGGATTGTAAGCAACTGCGCAACAGTCGCCGGCAGCAAATACATCTTCACGGCTCGTTCTCATAAATTCATCTACAATAATGGCACCATTCGGTAATGTTTCCAATTGATTTTGGAAAAGATCTGTATTCGGACGGAACCCAACACACATAATGACGAGGTCCGCTTTATAAGAGCCTTTATTTGTCACGACAGCTTCTACTTTATTATTACCTTCAAACTTCGTAACCGTTTGTTCGAGTGCTAGATTTACACCGAGTTCTCTAAATGTGTTTTCTAGAGGATCTGTAAATGCTTTGTCAAAATACCGATTAAGAATACGAGCTTCACTATCAATTAGTGTCACGTTTTTATCTGCTTCTTCAAAGGCTTCCACCAGCTCGATTCCGATATATCCAGCGCCGATTACTACAACATTTTTAGCATCTTTTGCTTTTTTAATAATTTCTTGCGCGTGGGTGAAGTTTTTACATAATTGAACATTCTCTAAATCAAAGCCAGGAATCGGTGGCGTTACTGGCCAAGATCCAGTTGTAATTATTAATTTGTCATAGTCGTATCCGGTTACTTCTCCATTTTCAAGGTTTTTTGCCTCGATATACTTTCCTTCCATATCACATACTGTTACTTCATGACGCATATGCATGCGCACACCTTGTTGCTCAAACCCTTCTACAGAAGCGTAGAAGAGACCATTTGGATCTTCAACTACTCCTCCAACGTAAAGCGCGATTCCACAAGATAAGAACGATACATTGTCATTTTTTTCGAACACATCTATTTCTGCATTTGGATATAGTTTTAAGATATTAGAGATTGCTGCTGTTCCTGCATGTGTACAACCAATAACTGCTACTTTCATAGTAAAACGCCTCCTGAATTGTGAATTCTTTCACTTATATTGTGATGTTTATCACAAACTATACATTGAGTATAACGTCTTACAATCCAATAAGCAATTATTTTGTGAATTATTTCACAAAAAAGACAAAATTCAAATGATGCTCTTGAATCTCCAGTTACGTCAGGTTATTCCACTGTAAAAAATCAAATGCTTTTTCTTGAGAAAATTGGATAATAGATGGTGGGACAGGAGGATATTCGAGTTTTCTGGAATTACTAAAGAACAAAGAATAGATGTTGCTATTCTTTCTAAATATACACCAAGTTATTTTGTAAAAAGAATCCGGTGACTCCATTAGTTTTACCATTTTACAGGTACTTCGTTCAAATTAAGAAAGGTCCGTCAAAAAGATGACGGACCTTTCTACATGCCTGTTTACACATTCATATGAAATACAAACTGCTCTCCTAATTTTCCGATGATTCTTTTACCACTGTCCTTGAATCCAGAACGGAGATATAATCGTTGCGCAGGTATATTTTTGTGATTAACCCCAAGTACAATTTCATTACAAGTTGGGAACTGTTTTTTCACAAATGTTGGTAGAATTTGTAGTGATTGCAAAGCGATTCCCTTCCCTTGAAAGCTAGGATGTATGGAATAGGCACGTATTAACAAGGCATTTTGGTTATCACTGTATTTTTGCACACCATCCCAGCCGTGTAGGACAAAAAAACCTACTGGCATATCATGATGCAAGATCACAATTGGATAGTAGTCATTTTCTATAGAGGACTTTGCTACACAGTCTAAAGGTAATCCTGTAAATTGTAGCTGTTCGGGTAGAAGTGGGTAATCCTCTCATTCCTTTTTATATTCTTCTTTGTAAAATTCTAATTACACATTATTATTCATCTTTTTTCCTCGCAGTTCAAAAAAAGTGGACCAGACTGGCCCACTTTTCCTTAAGATGCATACATCGTTTCGATTTGTTGTTGTAGGCTTTTATCTGCTACATATTCATCGTAACTCATTTCCTTGTCGATAATACCATTTGGTGTAATCTCAATTAAGCGATTCGCAATACTGTTCACGAACTGATGGTCATGAGAGGTGAACAAGATAGACCCTTTAAATTTAATCAATCCATTGTTTAACGCTGTAATGGATTCAAGGTCTAAATGGTTCGTAGGCTCATCCAATAACAAAACATTGGAATTACTTAGCATCATTTTAGAGAGCATGCAACGAACCTTTTCTCCACCGGATAAAACATTCGCTTTTTTCAGTGCTTGCTCTCCGGAGAAAAGCATCCTTCCTAAGAAACCACGTAAAAAGGTCTCTGTTTGATCTTCAGGTGAGAATTGACGTAACCATTCCACCAAAGTAAGATTACTATTCTCAAAAAACTCTGCGTTATCTTTAGGGAAGTAAGATTGAGAAGTCGTTACACCCCATTTAAAGCTTCCTTCATCTGGTTCGATTTCTCCCATTAGAATACGAAGTAGAGTAGTTTTTGCAATTTCGTCTCGCCCAACAAGTGCAATTTTGTCACCCTTGTTCATCGTAAAGCTAACATTGTTCAGTACTTTAACACCGTCTATCGTTTTGGAAAGATTCTCTACCATTAATAAGTCGTTTCCGATTTCACGTCCTGGCGTGAAGGCGATGTACGGGTATTTTCTAGATGAAGGTTTAATATCATCTAAGCTTATATTGTCGAGCATTTTTTTACGTGATGTCGCTTGCTTCGATTTTGAGGCATTAGCACTAAATCTTGCGATAAAGTTTTGAAGCTCTTTGATTTTCTCTTCTTTTTTCTTATTTGCTTCTTGTGCCAGTCGAAGCGCTAGTTGGCTAGATTCATACCAGAAATCATAGTTTCCGACGAAAATTTCGATTTTACCGAAGTCTACATCCGCAATGTGTGTACATACCTTGTTTAAGAAGTGACGATCATGGGATACGACGATAACAGTGTTCTCAAAATTAATTAAAAACTCTTCTAGCCATTGAATCGCTTGAATATCCAAGTGGTTCGTAGGCTCATCCAGTAATAAGATATCTGGATTTCCGAATAGAGCTTGTGCTAACAACACTTTTACTTTGTCGGCACCAGGAAGCTCCGCCATCTTCTTTGTATGAAGCTCTTCTGGAATTCCTAATCCCTTTAATAGTACAGCAGCATCGGATTCTGCTTCCCAACCGTTAAGCTCTGCAAATTCACCTTCTAGCTCTGCTGCCTTCATTCCATCTTCCTCGGAGAAGTCTGCCTTCATATAAATAGCATCTTTCTCTTCCATTATTTGATGTAGTCTTTCGTGTCCCATTATAACGGTCTTAAGGACTTCATATTCTTCATATTCAAAATGATCCTGTTTCAATACAGCCAGTCGTTCATCTGGCCCCATAGACACATTACCAGTTTGCGGCTCGATTTCACCAGAAAGAATTTTTAAAAAGGTCGATTTACCAGCACCGTTTGCCCCGATAACACCATAACAGTTTCCAGGGGTGAACTTTAGATTCACATCCTCAAACAGTTTCTTATCTCCATATCGTAAACTTACATTATGAATGAACGGTAATCATGTAACACATTCCTCCAATCAAAGCCTAGCTTAAGCGATTTAGCCTGTGAAGTCAATAAACCTAGTGTATAAATGGGAAGAAATAGGTTTAGCTTAAAAAACTAGGTGGAATACAATGGTATAAATTTTTGTATATAAGAAAATCATACTATAGGAAAAAGTGAAAATTCATAGTATATAATCCGAACCGTACCTATTGAACGCGTTTTCATTTTCTTGAGAGGGGAGTCTGAATGAAGGATTCATTTGATAATCAAGAGGCATCGGAAAGAGCGAATCAAAGACTAGGGGTGGATGGGAACCCTTCTGTCGGAAGTGTCTTTAAGTTTATTGTTCCTTCTCTTATTGGAATAATGCTTTTCATGATTCCATTTTCTTTCCAAGGTAAGGTGACGATACCTGTAGCTATGTTAGCTGATTGGATTCGAGAGACATTTGTAGCAATCATTCCTGAATTCGTCACCATTATTATTTCTTTAACTGTGATTATTACTATTGTAACGAAGATAAGTAAGCCTAAGATTATAAGGAACAGTCCTTTCTTGAAAGGTCTTTTTGACGTAGCGCCTTTGTGGGTTTTGGCGAGAATACTTGCTATGATTTTCGCAGTCATGACCTTATTTCAATTTGGACCGGAATTTATATGGTCGGACGATACGGGTGGATTATTGTTTAATGACTTAATTCCGGCGTTGGTCGCTGTATTCTTATTTGCTGGCTTGTTTTTACCATTATTATTAGATTTTGGACTTTTAGAATTGTTCGGTGCGTTACTTACAAAAATAATGCGACCTGTCTTCACCCTACCAGGTCGATCCTCCATTGATTGTATTGCTTCCTGGTTAGGGGATGGAACAATCGGCGTATTGTTGACAAATAAACAATATGAAGATGGCTATTACACGAAAAGAGAAGCTGCCGTTATCGGAACGACTTTCTCGGTAGTATCGATTACCTTTACGATTGTTGTTCTTGAGTTGATGGAACTTGAGCATATGTTTATTCCTTATTACACAACCATTGTTATTGCTGGATTAGCAGCTGCTATTATTTGTCCGCGTATTCCACCACTATCTAGAAAAGCAGATACGTATTTAGATGGGTCTTCCACCGTAAAGAGCGAAAACATCCCTTCCCACCTCTCTCGTCTGAAGTTTGGATTGCTCCAAGCTGTGGGGAAAGCGAAGCAAACAGAATGGAGGGCGGTTGGTAAAGGTGGCGTACAAAACGTCTTAGATATGTGGATGGGCGTCATTCCGATCGTAATGGCGATTGGAACGATTGCACTCATTATTGCGGAGAAGACTCCTGTTTTTGAATGGATTGGTGCCCCGTTTGTTCCACTATTACAAGTGTTACAGGTTCCAGCAGCTGTAGAAGCAGCTCCGACAATGGTAATTGGGTTTGCAGACATGTTTTTGCCTTCCGTTATTGGAAGTGGAATTGAAAGTCCGCTAACTCGCTTTGTGATTGCTTGTGTTTCTGTTACGCAGTTAATTTACATGTCTGAAGTTGGAGGACTGTTGCTAGGATCTAAGCTCCCAGTCCGTTTTGGGGATCTCGTTATCATTTTCATAGAAAGAACGCTTATTACATTGCCTATTATTGTTCTAATGGCACATCTGTTTTTTTAATACCGAGTATTTCCTTTGACAATTAGATAGGAAGGTTGTAAGCTAAAACCATAAGAAGTTCATATTCCTTAAGGGGAGTAGCTTTCACAGCCATAGTCGTCAATACAGAGCACATGCTCTCGGCATGGCTGGCAACCAACAAGTTGTTAGCAAGACCTTACCGTAACCGGTATAGGTCTTTTTTGTATTTTTGACTTATGCCGAGGACGTGGTGTAGGTCTTTTTAGTGATTATTATAGGAGGGGTTCAAATGAATCCAATGATGTTTCAAAAAATGCCGCACTATATACAACGAGAAATGGAGGCAATTAGTGAA
Source organism: Radiobacillus deserti (assembly GCF_007301515.1). Lineage (GTDB taxonomy): Bacteria > Bacillota > Bacilli > Bacillales > Amphibacillaceae > Radiobacillus > Radiobacillus deserti. The sequence goes on along the minus strand of NZ_CP041666.1, from coordinate 3,290,353 downwards.
AAGATTAGACCGTTGATGAAAAAATCTTCCCTTTATACCTCCATCGCTTTTCCAATGATTATTGTTTCGATTATTAATATTTTTGTTTTACTGTTCACGAATGGCCTCAGCAATGGACTGAGTATTTCCTTAATTATATTTGCACTGATGGCTGCTGTTGGGATGGCCTTATCAAAAGAATCAAAGTTCTTGCGCAAGGAAATACAAAAACAAAGTAACCAGCACATCTTGAAGAGAATCGAGCAAAGTGAAGTTGTTCCAGAATCAACAAAAAATAAATTCATCCAAATGGTTAAACAACAACCTGTGTTGGGTTTCCACACATTTGTAACGTTTCTAGAGGAAGAAGAGAAAGAACGATAAGAGTGCAAATCTTGCACTCTTTTTTCTTTTAAGCTGAGACAAAACTAAATTACTGCCTAGAACTGAATAATGGAAATGCTGTACGTCGGCAGAATACTTTTTTAACGTATAAAGCGTTTACCCTCCCCTCAATAAAGATGTTACAAACTAAAAATTCTGAAAATTATATCGAAATTTGTCAATTATTGTGGTATGTTTATATTATTATCAAGCTAAAGGGGGAGTTAGGGATGGGCAAATTGATACAGATACGGTCATTAAGAGTGAAAATCATAATTGTGTGCCTACTTTTGTTAGCGTTTCCATCACTGGTGATAGGAATGATTGGCTATAACACAAGTAAGGCAGATTTAAATGACCTAGGGGAAGTAAACCTTCAAAACAATGTTCGAATGGCTGTGAAATTGGCAGACAGTCTTTCGAAGCAAGTAGAAGAAGGAGATTTGACTGAGGAAGAAGCTCAAGAACGATTAAAGGTCGCGTTATTAGGGGAACTACAACAAGATGGAACACGACCAATCGACTCCTCTATTGAGATAGGAAAGCATGGCTACTTCTTCATTATTGATGAACAAGGGGTACTATTAGGACACCCTAACTCCGAGGGAACTAATTTATGGGATAAAGAAGATCCGAATGGTGTTAAAGTAGGAAAGGCGATAGTGGAGTCTGCACTGGAAGGGAATGGGTTTAGCTATTACGACTGGCCACTTCCGGACAATCCAAACGCCATTGAACCGAAAGTAACGTATGCCGAACAAGAGGAAAACTGGGGATTTATTATTTGTGCTGGTACTTATATGGTAGATTTTAATGCAGGCGCAAATCGGTTGCTCAGTATTATGGCTATAGCAATTGGTGCGGCTTTGATTATTGGTGCTCTTATTATTTGGTTTATTTCAGGAAAAATAACAAAACCGATTACACGCGTATCAGATAGGATGGCACAGATTGCAAACGGGGAACTATATCATGAACCGTTAAGCGTAAATACAAGCGATGAAACGAAAAAATTAACAGAAGCCTTAAATCATTTACAAACAAGTATCCGTTCCATTATTCAAAGTGTATCCGGTGCGTCTAGGCAAGTAACCACTCAAAGTGATTGGCTCATTCAGTCCTCGTTTCAAGTAAAAGAAACGAGTAATCAAGTTGCTGCCACCATGCAGGAATTATCCTCTGGCTCCGAGGCACAGGCAACAAACGCATCAAATTTAGCTCATTTCATGGGGCAGTTTACTGAGAAGGTCAACAATGCGTATGATAATGGACATGCTGTATCCAATACATCTAGCCAAGTGATGGAAATGGCAGAAGACGGAACGGTGCTCATGAGTCAATCTGTAGACCAGATGCAAAATATTCACGAAAAAGTAAGTGAAGCCGTCCATCGCGTTGATGATCTAAGTAGTGATACGAAGGAAATTACGAAACTAGTAGAAGTAATTCAGGGAGTCGCAGAACAAACAAACTTACTTGCACTTAATGCAGCCATCGAAGCAGCTCGAGCAGGGGAACAAGGAAAAGGGTTCGCCGTTGTAGCCAATGAAGTAAGGGTGTTGGCAGAGCAAGTATCAAGCTCGGTTGGAGAAATAACAGATATCGTGAAACGAATTACAAACAGCTCTGAATATGTTGTTACTTCACTGCGCGAAAGTTATACGGAAGTGGAAGAGGGGACGGAACAAATTCAACAAACACGAAAAACATTTGATCAAATTAAGGAATCCGTTCTCGAGATGGTGGAGAACAGCGAAAAGATCTCTTCTGACTTACAATTAATTACGGAGAATAGTCGTGAGATGAGTCAATCTATTGATAATATTGCTGCAGTTGCTGAAGAGTCGGCAGCTGGTATTGAACAAACAGCTGCATCTGCGCAACAATCGCACAGCTCTGTTGAGGAGGTAACCGAAAGCGCCAAAAAGCTAGATGCATTATCGAAGCAACTAGAGGAGGAAATCAAGAAGTTTCAAATAGAGTGATAGGGAGAGGCTGGGACAAAAGTATAGGAAGCAATGAAAAAACGAACAATTATAAATAGTGCCAATACCCCGCTCCGGAAATATACGACGCTTTCCGCGGGCGGCTGGTGAGCCTCCTCGTGCTGACGCACGGTGGGGTCTCACCGATGCTTTTTTTTCAGCTGGAGTCTACGTATAGTTCCGGAGCTAGTATAGGCTGTGTTCGGCTTTTCGACTTATCCTTTTCGTTATGTCCCAGCCCCTTCTTTCTGTTTCATGTTCTATCTTTTCTCTACCACACATATAATCAGACAAACTAGGAAGAGAGATGTATAGGTGTGAACGTTTATGATGAAATCTCTAAAACAAACCATTCTAATGTCCGTTATAGCTACAACCATTTCGCTTGGCTTCGTTATTTATCTCGTTTTCCCAAATCAGCATTCTACTATTTGGTACTCTCCTTTAGTATCAGAGCTAACGAAACACGAGACAACAACGAATCTAATTATGTTAGGACTCAGTACGGAAACTCCGTTATTTCACGATTTTCTAGTATCAATGGACGTCGAGATGCCAACGACTGTAAAAACCATAAAGCTATTGACAGGCTTTGCACCAAAGGACTTTACAAGTTTATTAGAAATGGCCTCTTCTCACTGGTACACGAAATCTGATAAGGAAATAGCTAGCAGTGCTCCTGTGGAGTCTCCTCCACCAGATTTTGAGGAGTTAGCTCAAGAGAGCACGGGACAAACCGAGGATTCAAAGCCAACCAATACAGAAGCGAGTGTTTTTATCTATCACAGCCATAGCTGGGAGGCGTACCTTCCATTGTTGGAGGATGCGACCAAGCCAAGTGAAGCGTCAAGCACTGATAATGCTACGAATGTCGTGCTCGTTGGTGATATGTTAAAAGGTGCCTTGGAATCCTATGGTATTGAGGTAGAGCATGATACAACGAATGTAACCAAGCTTCTAGTCGAAAATAATTGGGATTATGAGGATTCTTACAAACTATCTAGGCAAACGATTCAATCGGTAACAGCTCAAAACAAAAAAGTGGAGTATATGATTGATATTCATCGTGATGCAGCAAGGAAGGATACGACTACTCTAGATATCAACGGGAAGCAATATGCTAAAGTGTTTTTTATCGTAGGTACGGAACATGAATCCTATAAAGAGAATTTAGCCTTTGCAGAATCCTTACATACGTCATTAAAAGCAAAGTATCCTGGAATCAGTAGAGGTGTATATCAAAAAGATTACGCTGAGGGTAATGGAGTATATAATCAGGATCTCTCCAACCATTCCATCCTAATAGAAGTTGGTGGTGTGGATAACAAAAAAGAAGAGCTGCAAAATACTGCGAATGCCATTGCAGAAGTGTTGAGTAATTCCATCGAACAGGCGGAAAAAGTATCGAATGAATCATAATGTGTAAGGAGCTCTTGGGCTCTTTTTTTGTTTCATTCAGAAAAAGTATGAGTTGATTCATTCTCGGTAATGCTAGTTGAAAAGTAACAAATTTCTTGTTTACGGAAAAGGGGAGGAAAGCATGCTTTTTCAACGGAGAATGACAGATAAAGAGTGGATTTTGCAACAGCTCGGATCCTCCCAGGATGTAACGCTAAAGAACTTAAACCATGCGGACAATAATGTCGACATTTTATACATAACAAGTGTAACGGATGGAAAAATCCTTCAGGATACAGTCATACTGCCGTTCTATCGAACCAATGAGAGTGGGTATAAAACATATCTTCAGTCATTGCCAAATCAAGAACAGCCAAAAAAACGTGAGGACCTTTTAAGTCAAGTCCTTCAAGGCTATGTCGCCATTTTTACAGGGAATCAAACCTTTATTATCGATGTACAAAAATTATTGAACACGACAAGTGGCAACGCAACGGTGGAAACTGTGATTCAAGGGCCTCAAAAAGCGCTTAGTGAATCCATTGATACAAATCATAATATGGTTCGAAGACGTTATCCACAGGCATCCTTAAGGCTAATACATATGAAAGTAGGCTCGTTATCGCAAACAAAAGTAACGATGGCCTACGATGAGAATATTGCCAATATGGATATTGTAGAACGTGTAAAAGATAGCCTACGTACCATTGAAGTGGACGTTGTTCAAGCGGCAGGTCAGCTTCATAGAGCTATTAATAAGAAACAGAGGACGCTTTTTCCGACGATGATGATCACCGAACGACCGGACCGAATTGCTTATAATTTAGCTGTAGGAAAAGTAATCATTTTGATAGACGGTACCCCTTTTGCGTTAATTGCTCCTTCTGTTTTTTATGATTTTATGGCTTCTATGGAGGATGTGTATCATACGTATTGGACGAGTAAATTCATTATCCTTTTGAGATACTTTGGTCTTGCAGTTAGTCTTCTATTGCCAGGTTTGTATGTAGGTTTAACTGCATTTAATACTGAGGTGGTCAGGTTCCAATTGGCTTTAAGTATTGCGGGGAGTAGAATTGGCGTACCCTATCCTGCTTATTTAGAGGTCTTGGCCATGCTCTTTATGATGGAAATGTTGATTGAGGCCAGTGTTCGATTGCCTAAGTCCATTGGTCAGACAGCTACAACGGTCGGTGGTCTTATCTTAGGTCAAGCGGCTGTTGAGGCAGGTCTTGTTTCAAATGTTATGATCATTATCGTTTCCGCAGTAGCGATATCTAATTTTGTCATTCCAATTAATGCAATGGCCTTCTCGATGCGAGTAGCAAAGTATATTATTCTAGCCCTTACCACTTTTTTTGGAATGGTTGGCTTAGTTATAGGTTCCATTGGACTAATTGGTTACCTCACCAGTTTAGAAAGTTTCGGTCACCCATATTTAAAGGTATTTAGAGAGACCCAATCAAAAGGATAAGGAGGAATTATATATGGTGAACCGTTATTTTCACTATCTCATCTTTATCAATATTTTAATTAACGTGTTCATGTTTATTCCAAGTATCTTACTAAGTGAGCGATATAAGGGTGCGCTAATTTCAATGATAATTGGTATTTTTATAGGAACAGCTATCCTTTTGCTATTCGTTAGGAGTATAAATAATTTTCGCAAACAAACTATTATTGACATTATAGACTTAGTCCCTAAATGGTTTCGGATAGTATTCTTATTATTTCTCGTATTTTTGTGGTTTACAGCAGGAATGGTGACACTATTAGCGTTTACAAATGTTACAGTTCGGTTTTTGAATCCAGAGATGCCAAGTATTTCTATGCATCTTATCTTTCTAGGATTCATTGTTTTTATGCTTTACACGTTAAAAACAGAAAAAATTTTACATACCTTAGAAATCATACTAGTACTCAATGTACCGTTTCTTCTCCTAATCCTATACCAAGCGTACGTAAATTCTTACTTATCTGTAAATTCTATATTGGAAGCTGGAACGCAACTGTGGGAAGTTCCTTCTTTAAAAGCAATAGCTGCCTCTAGCTTTGTTTTTTCTGGATATGCCAACTTAGTAGTTTTTAATCGAGCTTTTGATATCCCTTTTAAGGTAAAGCATTTATGGTATGTCCCTTTGGTGTGTGCTTTTGCGTTATGTACCTCTTTTTTTATTCCTATTGGCATGTGGGGAATGGATGGAGTTACGGACTTAACCTTTCCGTGGATTGCAACAGCTGATACTTTTCGCATCGAGTATGGACCAATAGAGCGTGTAATTAGTCTATTTATTTTAACGTACATAAGTTTATCGTTAATAAGTGTAATTATCCACTGGCATGTTGCTTATGAAATTCTAAAAAACCTCTTAAAAATAAGAGACCGCAAGATAAAGGCTCATCGATATGGAGAGATAACCATCCTTACTGTATTTAGTGGAATTGTTTTAGTTATTGAACATTTTCTGCGAGAAAGACAAATATTGCGTATGGGTGAAATGTGGTTAATTTTTCGATTGCCCGGAGAATTATTACTGTTGATAGTCGTGCTTATGATAGCGAGGAGGAGATTAAGAGGTGCTTCTCTTAAACAAAATTAGTAAATGGGTATTAATCGTATGCGCTTTATTTGTCGTAACATCGTGTGGATATAAAGATATAGATAAACGAGCCTTCGTGGTAACGATTGGAATAGATAAGGCTGAGAACACGGATAAGAAATATAAAGTCATGTTGAAAATTGCGGTTCCTTCTCCAAATGTGAAAGAAGGAGAACCGGAGTTTATAGTACCTGAACACGAATCAAACACTATTTCAGATGGAATACGGATGATTAAAACCAAAGTTAGTAAGGAACTGGACTTTAGTCAAGCGAAGGCAATTGTGTTTGGAGAAGAGTTAGTGAATGAAGATTTCCAAGGTGTATTAGATTGGTTTGTTCGGAGAAGAGATATCCAGAAAATAGCTTGGTTAAGTATAGGGAAACCGAATGCGAAAGAAGTACTGAAATTGAAACGGAAGACAGAAAGACTCCCTTCTGAGTCTATCTTCCTGACATATGGTGCAACAGGAACTGAATCTCCTTTCATCGTAAGCGAGTATCTTTTTGACTTCAGAAAGCGCATGACAGAAAGAGGAGTTGATCCAACCCTCCCAGTTATGGAAGTGAAGAAAGAATATTTTCAAATAGATCATGCTGCAGTATTTGATAACAAAAGAGTAAAGCTGGATTTAAGTGCGGATGAAACAAAACTGTTGAACATTTTGCTTAACCGTGTAAAAAAAGTAGATTTTAAAGTTATAGAAGAGGGAGAAGAAAAGTACGCTATTACTTCTGATACCTTATCGGTAGATTATGGTATCACAAAGGGAAAGAGTCCGGAAATTCGGGTTCTTGTTGAGGTCCAAGGTGTTTTAGAGGAAGTATTGGGAAGTCAAACAGCAGACCCAATTTCTGAAGCGGAAAAAATAGCAGGAAAGCAATATTCCAAGGAAGTTAAGGATTTGTTAGAGAAACTAAAAGAAGAGGGACTAGACCCAGTTGGTTTTGGCTTGAAATACAGAGCGCAAAGTTTTTCTGATAACGACTGGGAAGAGTGGAAAAGGTTATATCCGGAGATTCCAATTCATGTAGAGGTTAAGTTCACAATTCAAGGTACAGGTGTCATTGATTAAAAAGGAAACTGCAAATCGTAAATTTAGTATTAAGTTTATTTATCCGAATAGATATACGTTGGAAAATCCATTGCGTGGCATTATAATAGATTCGTCTAGTCCAAAAGAGGGATTGAGTATGAATGCCATTGTATGTACAAATTAAAAAAGCAATTGAGGAAGAAATTCAAACAGGCGAGTTACAGGTAGGAGATAAATTACCATCCGAAGTCGTGTTAGCAAAACGATTTCAAGTTAGTAGGGAAACGGTTAGATCTGCAATTCGTTTGCTAGAGGATGAAGGGATGGTTCATGTTCGGCATGGAGCTGGTACTTTTATTGTCAATCCGATTCCCCGCACACCTAGTAGTTTAGAAAATCTTATGAGTGTAACGTCGATGATAACATTTGCCGGATTAGAAGATGGGGAGAGAAGAGAAAAGCTTCGGGTAGAACCGGCTAATCTAGAATGGGCAAAGATGTTTGATCTTGATCCAAATGAAGAAGTGATTGTGCATGAACGAATACGCACAGCGAATGAAGAACCCGTTGCTTTTTCTAAAAACATATTACCGAGAAAATTGGTAGGGGAAGGGATTATCGAGCAGGGTTCTATTGGATCCTTGTTCCGCTATCTAAAAGAGTCGTGTAATATTGATATTTATCGTGCAACTTCCGAGATTGTTGTACCTTTACATACCGATCAACATTGTCAAAAACTTTTAATACATCCGGAAACAACGGTATTATTACTCAAACAGCTACACTTTGATAGGAAGAATAGACCTGTATTATACTCATACGATTACTTTAGAAATGACGTTTTTAAATTCACCATAACTAGAACGAAATTAGAAAATTAAAGGCTATTCCGTTGCATTAAAGCAATCGGAATAGTCTTTTTATGTTTAGCTAGTTCAGATCGGCAAACTTTACAAATTATAAACGATTCTCTAACTCTATCTTAACAATTAGATGTTAAGGTAGATTATATGAGAGGTATAGACAACATTGATTAATATTGATTATTTTTTGGGTAATAAATGGGTATTATTATAAATAGGTCTATACAACTTTAAAGTTAATTATTTTCATATGGAATGGAAGAGAGGTGTACTTATGTGGTTCATAAAAGCGAGTGGGAAGAGAAAAATTGTTGAATTTATCGGTCTATCTATTTTTCTTATTTTCTTTTTCGGACCTCTAGTAAATTTATTATTGTTAGCTTTTTCTGGTGAGTGGCAGTACCCAGAGGCACTTCCTCAGGCATGGTCCTTGGAATGGTGGTCCTTTGTATTACAGGATGACTCCATAGTGAGGTCCATGTGGCTATCGTTTTTAATAGCGACGATTGTAACCTTAATTTCTTTAATCATTTGTATTCCAGCAGCTTATGCATTTGCTAGAATTCAGTTTCCACTTCGAAGATTCTTTTTATTTTCCTTTCTACTAACAAATGCCTTTCCGAAAATGGGGTTATATGTAGCCATTGCGGTCTTATTTTATCAATTAAATATAATGAACACTTTTACTGGTATCATTTTGATTCATGTCATTAATACCCTCATGTTCATGACTTGGATACCCTCGGCAGCTTTTGAAAATGTACATCGTTCCCAAGAGGAAGCTGCTCGAGATGCAGGAGCATCCCCACTACGAGTTTTCTGGCACATAACACTTCCTATGGCTAAACCAGGCATTATTGTAGCATCCGTCTTTACTTTCTTATCCTCGCTAGATGAGGCGGAAGGAACATTTCTTGTAGGAATTCCTGATTATCAGACGATGCCGGTTATTATGTATTCCATCATCGCAGATTACCCAAGTACCGCTGGTGCCGTTTTTTCTGTCATATTGACATTACCAACCATTATTTTGCTGCTTGCAGCGCGGAGGTTTGTTGGTGCAGAGTCCTTTGCGAACGGTTTGAGAATGAAATAACAGGCTAGAGAAAGGAGCTGGATGTATGTCCGTGCAATTGTCGATTCAAGATCTTACTAAGATTTATCCAACAGGAGACGGTGTTAAAAACATTTCGGTCGAAGTAGAGCAAGGGGAGTTAGTTACACTTTTAGGTCCATCCGGTTGTGGAAAAACAACGGTTCTTAGGAGTGTGGGAGGATTCATTGAACCGAGTGCTGGTTCCATTCAAATCGGAGGAAAAGAAGTAAGTCATCTTCCACCTGAAAAACGGCCAAGTGCGATGGTCTTTCAAAGCTATAACCTATGGCCACATATGACTGTATTTGAAAATTTAGCATTCAGTTTAAAGTTGAAAAAGTTAAAGAAGAAAGAAATTACAGAGAAAGTGTCCTGGGCGTTAGAGCTAGTGCATTTGTTAGGGATGGAGAAAAAGTATCCAAGCGAGCTGTCCGGTGGTCAACAGCAGCGGATTGCCTTGGCAAGAGCATTGCTTTTAGAACCGCAAGTCTTACTACTGGATGAACCATTTTCAGCGCTTGATGCGAAGTTAAGGCATGAGCTAAGAGAAGAATTACGTGACATTCAAGCCAATCAAAATTTAACGATGCTTTTTGTGACGCATGATCAAGAGGAAGCACTGTCTATTTCAGATCGAATTGTTGTCATGAATAAAGGGAACATCGAACAAATTGCCAAGCCGCAGGATATTTATAATCACCCAAGCTCCTTATTTGTGGCGCAATTTATAGGAAGAATGAATTTCTTAACGGGAATTGCTGAAGGAGAAAAAATTCAAGTTGGTCCAATGGAGTTCCCGAATTTTAACCACTTAAGTGGAGAGATTACCGTAGGCGTCCGCCCAGAAGATGTTCTGCTCTCAGAAGAAAGCGGAATGGAGGCAAAGGTAGAAAAAATCATGATGCTCGGTCATTACGCAGAGATTACCTTACATACCATTATTGGCCGTTTGAAAATGTTTGTGGATCGGGGGGATATGCAAAAATTCCAAATAAAACGTACTGTAAGAATTCACTTTGCTATGATTCAGTCATTTGATCAAGAAAATGGACAATATGATAGGAGGAATCAAGTAATATGACAATGTATAGGAATCTAAAAAAATTTGCATTAGGTGTAGTAGCTGGGGTTACGGCATTATCACTTGTTGCGTGTGGGAATGATTCAGAAACAGCAAATGCTTCCGATGTAACGAAAATCTCTTTATATAGTACAGGGTCCCAAAACGTGGAGGCGTTCTGGGAAAAGGTTATCCCGATGTTTGAAGAGGAAAATAAAGAAATTGACGTAGAGTTAGTGTTTGTTCCTTCTGGTACAGGTGGACAATCTACAATGGACCGCATTATTGCGGCAAAGAAATCTGGGGAGGATTCGGAAGTAGATATATATGAAGGATCCTTAGCTGATATGATTCGAAGTGAGGAGGAGGGCGGATTGTTCTATACACTAGACCAAGAGAACATTCCCAACCTGAAAAATGTTCAAGAAGAAAACCTAAATGGTACGAATAATTTAGCGGTTCCTTACCGGGCTTCTTCGGTTGTTTTAGCTTATAATTCTGAAAAAGTTAGCGACGTTCCAAATACGGCAGATGAGTTATATCAATGGATTAAGGATAACCCAGGTCGCTTTGCTTATAATGATCCAAGTACTGGTGGTTCAGGAAGCTCCTTCGTGTTAACAACGGTTTACAATCAATTGCCAGCCGACGCGATGAATAGTCAAGATGAAAGTATTATGGAGGATTGGGATAAAGGGTTTGATGTGTTAAGAGACTTAGCACCTTCTCTCTATAAAGAAGGAGTTTATCCGAAGAAAAACCAAGGGACACTGGATTTGCTAGCAAATGGAGAAGTAGACATGATTCCTGCTTGGTCGGATATGGCATTAGAACAAATCAATAAAGGCTTACTTCCAGACACCATCAAATTAAAGCAAATTGAGCCAGCGTTTACAGGTGGTCCTGCTTATCTTATGTCTGTTGATAATGGTGTAGATGACAGGAAGAAGGCTGCGGAAGCGTTTCTAAATTTCGTATTAACTGTGGATGTTCAAGAAGTAGTAATCGACCAAATGTACGGGTATCCAGGTATTAAATGGGATTTACTTTCTGATGAAGACCAAGAAAAATTTAAAGACGTAAGTGGCGGTTATCGCATCTTTAATGGTGGAGAATTGGGCAGTAAGCTAACAGAGGAATGGCAAAAAGAGGTCGCTACTCAATGAGTAAAAAAATGAAGGCAAGTTTGTTAGGATTGGGGCTCGTCCTGCCCTCTTTCCTAACATTGCTTGTTCTCGTCATTTACCCCGTAACAATTTCGATACGTGAAAGCTTTCAAGATGAGCAAGATAATTTTAGTCTCGCAAATTATGTTTACATTTTTACGGAGCCATTGATTTTACAAAATATTAGGCATACCTTATTCGTTACTGTAGTATCCTGTATTTTTGTGCTAGCAATCGCTTATTTCATTGCGATATATTTGCGATTTAGCAAGAGCAGAATTTCAAGATGGATGAATAAGCTTTATTTCATTCCTATGTTTATTCCGGGTGTAATTGCAGTATATGGGTTTATTAATTTTTATCGGGATAATGGATGGCTGGCAAGAATAGTAGGCGAAGGAATGGTACCACCTATTATTTACGATGTGAAGGGGTTAGTTCTCATCAATATATGGTTTAATATTCCGTTCACCACCATGTTGTTGGTGGCTGCATTGGAGTCTATCCCGAATTCTATCATTGAAAGTGCAAGAGATGCAGGCGCAAGAAAGCTACACATTTTTACGAAGTTTATTTTTCCTTTATCCTATCGGACGATGCTCGTGGCCATTACGTTCTTGTTTATGGGAATGGTCGGAAGCTTTACAGCACCTTTTTTAATTGATCGAAATGCACCACAGATGCTTGGAGTTTCTATGCAACAGCACTTTTCTGTATTTAATGAAATTGGACAGTCCAGTAGCTTAGCAGTCTTTATGTTTCTGCTCTGCTCGTTTGTTGGTTATTTTTATATAAGGAGCAATATGAATAATTCCAAGAAAGATAGTTTTTAGGAGGCAGCAATGGAAACCTTTGAAATTTGTCAATTGGTACCTGATGAAAAGTCTTGTGACGTTCGTATTCAGATTCGTGAAAAGGGATTCTATGCGATCGAATTACTAAGCTCCTCACCGACAGCCTGGGTGGAGGAGTACAATGAATCTGTCATGCTTAGACTTTTTATAAATGGGGAGCATCACCAAGATTTCGTTTTATTTTATGGGGAGACGCTGTTTCCATATCGCCGCTTCTTAGGAGAGTTAGATCCTGGAGCGTATAAGCTAACATTCCAATGCGTTTCTCCACGAAGTAGAATGGAAGACCTTTCTGTCTGGGTAGAGGAAGTAAACATTGAGAAGCTAGTCCTATCTGACCACGATCAACTTGCTATTCAGTTCTCACCGAAACTGTATGGGAGATCGGTGTACAGTGACTATGACAATCTTTATACAGATACCCCGTTAGAAATGCTGTATTTTATAGAAGATTGGGAGCATGGCAAAGTTATTGAATACCAAATGGTGTTTAGCCATGAAGATGAAGGAACCCCAGCGCAATTCTTATTAGCGAAGTGGGGGCGTCTGTTAGATATTGAGTACATGGTCCGCGTTTATATTAATGAGTCCAATGAAGTGGACCATGTTATGTATCAAGGTCCGCACCATATAAATGCGAGATACAAACAAAAACTTCTAGACAATCGACGTCCAATTCTCCAAACGGCAACGTGTAACGGAAACTTTACGGATGACATCACGAGTGATTATTGCTTTTTCTTCCTGCCAAGCTATGAATGGAAGAAAGACGAGGAGCCTCGAGAAGTTGTGATGGAGCGATTTCCTTATATAAATGATGTGATGGATTGGGAGGCACAACGACAATTAGCGAATAATCCAGAAGTGTTTAATCAAGTCTCTAATCTAGAACGATATTTGTTTGTTCATTCCTCGGTCTGGGATGTGGCGCTTGGTCACCCAACGATTGATTTTACGTGTAGGCTGCTAGGGGACAGCACGATTTATTCTAGTTCTATGGATCAATTAAAAGTGGGATCCTTTTCGGCGGGTTATACAGGTCCTTATCATTATTTTGCTACCGCTATTAAGTTACCGACTGGCAAAAGCTATGCAGACATTGAAGAAATAGAAGTACGACTAATAAATGAAGAGCTTTCCTCTGTGACAGTAAAAGATTTAAAGTTATTATCCTATCATAGGGCGAAGGGGATTCAAACTCATTTACATCAACACATCGTGCTCGAATTAACTCAGAGCGAAGCGTGTAAACCGATTTGGAAAAAAGAACGGGTGTAAAAGATGCGAACCTTGTTGGAAACACGTGCAGAGTTGACAAAAGCGAGCATGCAATCACATACAACATACATGTTTTATGTCCCAGAGGACGTTGAGCATATCATGATTGATTTTTCATTTGATCCACCGCACTTACAAGATGAATCGAAAGCTTTGGAGATAGTAAGAGAGACGCTACGCTATTATGAGCTGGAGGACGAAACACGAATAGATGAACAAGCATTGAACTATTTACCTGTAAAGAATTTGCTTACCATATCTATCGATGATCCTGATGGGTTTCGTGGTGCCAGACACGCTCATCTTCCAAAACAGAATGTAAGAATTGGAGAAACAGAGTCTTCACCAGGAATGTTAAATCGAAGGAATCCATCAGGATTATGGTCTATTACAATTAGTGCGCATGCTATCGTTTCTGATATATGTACATATACGTTAATAGTAAGGGCAGCAGGGATACCAGATAATGAAAAATTAGCTGCTATTCCTTGGCAAAACAAAATGTTGAATCAGGGAGTTCCTGTTAAAAAGGATGAGCAGCAACCTGTCGAATGGAAAAAGGACAAATCGTCTTGGCGATGGGTGCCCGCGGAACTACATAGTCACACCTATCATAGTGACGGGGTACAAACTGTACAGGAAATGGTAGACAAGGCGACAGAAATCGGATTAGAAGTTGTCGCTATAACAGATCATAATACCGTGAGCCCTTTGCAGGAGATGGAACAGGTTCAACTAAACTCACCTATAAAGCTTCTTTATGGTTTGGAGTGGACGACCTTTTACGGTCATGTGTTAACGATAGGGTATAAAAGGCTACAGTACACCGAATGGCGAAATGTAGGTCCAAAAGATATTGGGAAAGGAATAGAAGAGATCCATAGACATGGTGCTCTTGTAGGGATTGCTCATCCCTTTCGAATTGGCAACCCGATTGGAACTGGTTGCCATTGGGAATTTGCGGTGGAAGATATTCAAGCATTTGACTTTATGGAAGTTTGGAATTCAGAGCGTCCAGGCGCCTTTTTACATAACCATAAAGCATTTAATTATTGGACAGATTTATTAAATAAAGGCTATCAAATTCCTGCGACAGCGGGGAGGGATTGGCATCATAACGATTCAAAACATCCAATGCCAGCTAAATCCTATATTCACATGCCATCTAATCATTCACGTCAATCGGAAGACTTTCGTACACTTTTTCTAGATTCTATTCGTACAGGAGCGATTACCGCTTCTTATGGCAATCCATTGCAGCTAGAGGCGCAAATAAACCAGACTACTTACGTTATATCTGATCGTATATTGGAAAAAGGGATGTTTACGTTTCGGGCGTATGTAGAGCCTTGGGAAAGTATGGGTGAGAATATTTCTATTCGGCTAGTTACTAACCTTGGAATTCTAAAAGAAAAAAAAGGAACGTTTCTTACTTATGAATCTCAAAAGAAGCTTCTATGGATTAGAGCTGAATTATATACAGGAGCACATAATGTGGAAGAGATGATTGCTTTTACAAATCCTATATATTTTATTCCTTAATATAGAAAAGGACCTATTCGTACACCCCCATTCGGATAGGTTCTTTTAATTATTTGCCTGCATTGGAAGTGTGTCTTTCCTTGTAATATGTTAAAGTTAGGACATGTTTGAGGAAAGGATTTGTTCCAATTGGGAAAAACAGTAGTGTTAGCAGAAAAACCTTCTGTGGCTAGAGATATTGCAAGAGTATTAAAGTGTTCGAAAAATGGAAATGGTTACTTAGAAGGCTCCAAGTATATCGTAACATGGGCGCTCGGACATTTGGTTACATTAGCAGACCCAGAGGTTTATGATGATAAATACAAAACATGGAAGCTTGAAGATTTACCGATGCTTCCTAATCAATTAAAGCTTGTTGTTATTAAGAAAACAGGTAAGCAATTTAGTACGGTTAAAACACAATTGAACCGTAAAGATGTTTCGGATATTGTAATTGCAACCGATGCTGGAAGAGAAGGGGAACTTGTAGCTAGATGGATTCTGGAAAAAGCGCGCGTGAATAAGCCGGTGAAAAGGTTGTGGATTTCCTCTGTAACGGACAAAGCCATTTCACAAGGATTTGCGCAACTGAAACACGCAATGCAATATGAAAACTTATATGCATCTGCAGTAGCGCGTTCAGAAGCGGATTGGTATGTAGGCTTAAACGCTACACGTGCCCTTACAACAAAGTTCAATGCCCAGCTATCTAGCGGTCGTGTACAAACACCTACGCTTCAAATGATTGCTTCAAGAGAACAGGAAATTAAAGCATTCCAACCTCAACCCTTTTATGGATTAGAAGCGAAGACGAAACAATTTAAATTAGTCTGGCAGGATGGAAAGAACAACAGTAGCCGAAGCTTTAACAAGGACAAAATGGAGAAAATCTATTCAGATTTAAAAGGGAAAGAAGCGAGGATTTCGGACATGTCGAAGGTGCAAAAAAAGAAGTTTGCTCCTGGACTGTATGACTTAACCGATCTTCAACGAGATGCAAACCGAATCTTTGGCTTTTCTGGTAAACAGACTCTGTCTATCGTGCAAAGGCTGTATGAACAACATAAAGTTCTAACGTATCCAAGAACAGATTCTCGCTATATTTCCTCTGATATCGTACCAACACTTGTGGATCGCTTAAAAGCATGTGGAGTAGAGGAATATGCTCCGATTGCATCCAAAATTATTAAACAGGGTGTTCAAACAAACAAATCCTTCGTCGATGATAAAAAAGTATCCGATCACCATGCTATCATTCCAACAGAAGAAGCGGTATCTCTTTTTGATTTAGATGATAAAGAACGGAAAATATACGACCTAGTTGTAAAGCGCTTTTTAGCGGTTCTGTCAGCGCCGTTTGAATACGAACAGACAACGGTCACTGCACAAATAGGAGAAGAGACGTTTACTGCAAAAGGTAAAACGGTTATAAAGCAAGGCTGGAAAGCAGTGTATCAACAACGCTACCAGGAAGAAGAGTCTGATGATCAAGATCAACTCTTACCTAACTTGCAAAAAGGTGATGTTATTTCGGATATTTCCTTACAGATTACAAAAGGTGAAACAAAACCACCAGAACGATTTACAGAAGGAACATTGCTTCAAGCGATGGAGAATCCTGCAAAATATATGGAATCCAATCGAAAAGACTTAGCCCAAACACTTCACAAAACCGGTGGACTTGGAACAGTCGCAACGAGAGCGGATATCATTGAGAAGCTATTTAACAGCTTTTATATGGAGAAGAAAGGAAAGTATCTCTATACAACATCTAAAGGAAGACAGCTTTTGGAGTTAGTTCCTGCCGATTTAAAATCACCGGAATTAACGGCAGAGTGGGAAACGAAGCTAGAAGCAATCGCAACAGGTAAGCTTAAAAAAGACAGCTTTATTAAAGAAATGAAAGAGTATGCGAAAACGGTTGTTCAAGAAATTAAAGCAAGTGATGATAAGTTCAAGCATGATAACATTACGGGAACAAAATGCCCGGAGTGTGGGAAGCTAATGCTCGAGATCAATGGTCGTAAAGGGCGTATGCTTGTTTGTCAGGATCGGAGCTGTGGGGCGAAAAAGAATATTGCGAAGAAAACGAATGCTCGCTGTCCGAACTGTCATAAACGGTTGGAATTACGCGGAGAAGGAGAAGGGCAGACCTTCACATGTAGCTGTGGCCATCGCGAAAAATTATCCGCGTTTAATAAACGACGACAAAAAGACAAACATAGTAAAGTGTCTAAAAAAGATGTGCAAAAGTATATGAAGAAACAAAACGAAGAGTTTACGAATCCGGCGCTTGCCGACGCTTTAGCAAAATTGAAGAAGAAATGAATAGGTGGGACTATGGATTGAAGTGACCCCAGAAAAGTTAGACAGGTTATTTCATTAGGGAAACTCTTTGGGTATGAGTTCGGTATTGAACTGGACTCACGCCCTTTAATTTATAGTCCTTTTTCTTTAAGCTCCTTAGCTTGGTATCTAGCCTTCATAAATGTTTCGGTCTATGGTAACTCCACTTAAATCTTGAGCTTCTGTATCTTTTAATACAGAGGTAGAAGATTTAGCCATATAATCTTCGTTTTCAATGAGCAATTGAACTTTTAGTTTAATAGAAAAAGCAGCGGGACCAGTATCCTATGCATATGTTGATTACTGAAGCAAATTAGTTTTTTTAAGTGTACGATTATAAATAAATTAAACATTACCTCACATTCGGAGGTTTTCTAGAATTAAAAATTATAAAACTATTACCAGGAAAGTACTTAAATGATAAAGAAAATGAACTATTTAATCTTACTTATAACTTTCATCTTTATGGTTGGTTGTACCAATGTGGAAGACACGACGATTACGGATGAAAAAAAAGATTCACAGGAAGGAACCGTAGTTGAAACAAATAAAAATAATGAAACAGAAGAAACTGCTACTACGGTTGATGAACCAGTAGAGAAGGACGCACCAAGCAAACCAAATGATGAATCATTCCCAGGGTATAAACTTATTGAAGTTGATGGTGGTGATTTATCTGGATATCGTGAACCTAACGTCGTTGTTGACATTGGTTATGGTGACCGTAAATATTGGGCATTTACTAACGAATACGGACAACTAGTACGTGTAATTGCAGATGAGATTATTCTACAAGATGACAGCAAGGAATCTGTATTATCGTCTGGAAGATATTATTCTGACGAGGCAAAGGTTGCGGGTGTTGAAAGTGACATTTTAGATGAAGGTCATATCATCGCTGATTCTCTTGGAGGGGTATCAAATGCTTATAACATCACCCCACAAGAGAAAGTACGCTTAACCGACACGGTGATCAAGCTTATATGGAAGATGCAATCCGCAAGGCTGGAGGAGCCACTAATTTTGAAGCAATCATCACATATCCGAATACGGAAACGCAAATTCCATCAAGGTACCAATATACCTATACTTTAATGGGTAAACGAGATTGTTGATACATTTGAGAATGTTAATCCTGATGAAGTGAACGCTTCCCTCGGTTTAACAGACAGTGAAGTTTCTAATTCAACTAGGCCAAATACAAACGGAGATGTTTCTAGTGTTGATACAAATGGTAATGGACAAGTAACGATTAAAGAAGCAAAATCAGCAGGTTTTCATATGCCAATAACGAGTTATCACTGGTTATACCCCTATATGAGAGATAATGATAATGACGGTATGGTAGGTGAGTAAACCTTTAGAACTCTTTGAGGCATATGGATGAATAATAAAATGCAAGTCCATCTTTGTATAGGTGGACTTTTCATCTTTAACGAAAGTATGAATTTGTACACGAAACTTACATCGAAGAAAGCTATGCGTAATTTTTTTGTAAGGAAATATCATTTTACTTAATGCATAGTAGACTTATACTGCGCAACAATTAAATTTCATTTATTGAATGAATGTACTTTAAAGTAAAGAGATATTATTATAAGTAGTAGGCTTTCAACAATTGACACAGATTGTAGAATAACATGATACTCTTGATTTCTTGAAGCGATGTACGAAAATACTCTAATGATTTACTAGATAATTATGGCAATAGTTTAGAATTTTTGTATTTAAGAGGTGTACTATGTCCAAAGCTGATAATATGCTCGCCATTTTATGGTTGTTAAAAAACGAAAAAAAGGATGACTGCTAACCAGTTGGCGAATGAACTTGAGATCCATATTCGAAGTGTCTAGCGCTATATTGATTCGTTGTGTGCCAGCGGAGTTCCAATTATAGCTGACTCCGGGCATAACGGTGGGTATCGTTTACTTCATGACTTGACTAAAGCTCCACTTTTTTTGACGTGGAGGAACAGAAAGCACTTGTTCATGCGTCCAAATTTGCAGAAGAGGTTGGATACCACTTCGGTAACGCATTAAATCGAGTGGTTTCCAAGCTGAAAAGATACACAAATCCGAATCAATCAAAGGAAATTGACAGGCACCAAAAAGGAATTGATGTGATTAGTCCTCAACCTGATTCTTCATTGAATTCGTTTCTTCAGGAGTTGGAAATATCGGTGACAGATGAAAAAATGCTCACTATAGTGTATCAAAAAGGATACCAAGCCTCCACAGGAACGTCGGGTTGATCCATATGGATTGACGTATTGGAAGGGAAAATGGTATGTCATCTCCTATTGCCATTTACGCCGTAATATTCGCAGCTTTCGAGTGGATCGCATTCAATCCCTATCCATCACAGATACTATATTTAAAAAGCTAGAAAATTTTTCAACTCGTCAGTCTTTCCTTCAAAATCTTTTACCTGATTGGGGAAATCAAAATCAACTACTGACGGTTTGCATTCAAGGTACTCCGCATGCCATTAATGATCTATGTGATCATTGGTTATTTGGGCACGCTATTGTGGAACGATCAAAAGATCGAGTTTATTTTAAACTTGATGAAAGTGCCATTTCGACTTATGTTCCTCATTTTTTGCTTCTTTATAGAACAACGGTGGATGTTTTAGAACCTACTTTCTTAAAGGAAAAATTAGTTGACGCTGTTTCAAAATTACTCCATCATCACCAAAAATCTGAACTTGACTGACCGCAATTGTCAGTAAAGTTGTTTTATAGTAAGACAAGGTCGTCATATAAGGGAATGAATGGCGATTAAACAATATTATTCTTTGGAAGGTGATGAAATTGAAACTACTGCAAATTAGACTTTTGGTCACAGACTTTAGAAAAAGCGTTTCGTTTTACAAAAACCAGCTTGAATTGCCAATTAGCCTGTATGAGGAAGATATGGAGTATGCCTTATTTGACACGGGAGAAACCAAAATTGAACTTTTACCTCTAAACACGATGGCTGTAGGAGTCGGTGAGAAAAATAGGCCTGTGGAGGCGGAAACACAATCATCTTTCTTGTTTCAGTTTAAGGTGGAAGATGTCGATAAGGCATACAAGCATCTTTGCGAAAAGGAAATTACGCATGTGAACGAGCCTCATGATCGTTTGTAAAAAAGTTGCATCGTTTCGTCCCTTTGGATATGATTGTCTACAAGGGTGTTTTTGTGGCGAAAAGAAAAAGAACATCTAGAATCGATAAGTGGATTAAAGAAGGTAGAGGAACTGGCAGTGGGGCAGATTATAAGCCATGACTAAACATTCAAGATGTTCACTCCCTTGCCTATCTGTATGAAGAAGAAGATTGACCTTGAATAAGAATTGTTTTATAATTACCTCATAATGTCGAAATGATTAAACGGTTCATGTTTGGAGGATTAGAATGCTTGATAATATTGATAATGATTTACTTCTAAAGAAAAAAGAATCCTTTTATAATGTACTCCAAGATTGTACGGAGATTTTTAAGGCACTAGCTGATCCAGTTAGGCAGGATATTCTACTGATGTTTATGGTATTTAAGCGTCTTAACGTAACACAAATAGTTGAACAGTCGCCTATGTCCAGACCAACTATTTCTCATCATCTTAAAATAATGAAAATGGCTGGCATTCTTGATTCGAGAAAAGAAGCCACGGAAGTATATTATTGGTTAACAGCTGGTGAATCCATTGAGAAGTTTAAAAAAATCATTGCCGCAATTGAAGAAATTGACAACCATCCAGATAAGGAAAATGTCAGCATATAAAGAGAAACAAAATATTACTTTTTCACGTTCAGTTAAATAGTTGAGGAAGTATTATTTTTTCACTAAATGTCTAAGAGTTTAAACATTTGAATATAGGGAGGAAATATTAAATGATTAGTTATGAAAAAAAGACAGCTTTAATAACTGGAGCTTCATGAGGAATAGGGGAGGTATTCGCACATGAACTTGCAAAAAAGGGTTGTAACCTCGTTTTAATTGCTCGTTCAAAAGATAAACTAGATTGTTTATCTAGTAAACTGGAGTTAAAGTATCGGATAAAAGCTATAAGTTTACCTATGGATTTGACTGATAGCAATGCCTCGAAATTAATATGGAGCGAGGTGAAAACAAGAGGTATTGATATCGATATACTTGTGAATAATGCAGGTGCAGGCACATTGGAATCTTTTAGTCAAATCAATCCATCGCGGATATTAAATGAAATTCAGCTAAATATTACTTCATTAACGGAACTGACACGTTTATTTCTTGATCCTATGATCAAAAAGGAAAATGGCATTATTATTAATGTAGCTTCTATGACAGCATTTCAACCGACTCCTTACATGGCGGTTTATGGAGCTTCTAAATCCTATGTATTATCTTTCACACAAGCGTTATGGGCAGAAAACAGGGGGAAGGGTATAAGAATATTAGCCCTATGTCCTGGTGAAACAAAAAGCTCTTTTCATACCTCATCGGGCTCAGACCATTTAAAGGGAAATAGAATGGAACCAATTGAAGTAGTGAAAGCTGCTTTTAGAGGAATAGAAAAAGGAAATAGTTATCAAATTGCCGGTAAATCAAACTACATTATGTCCTTATTTTCTCGGCTGCTCCCTCGAAAAATGGTTCTAAACATAGCTGCTAACATGTTTAAGAAGTAAGCCAGTATATTGCGGATTTGTCTATAAAAGAAATCAGTGACATTAAGTATAAGGTTTCTAGAAACGATTTTACATAATTGACGCGGTTGTTTATGATAATGTTATTGAAGTTCAGCGGCAAAAAATGATCAAACTTTTTTATGAAAATTGTGTCATAGCTTCACAAAGGGAGAATTCGTTTTGATCAATCTTTTTTCAAAATTAGTTCTTTTTATCTAACTAAAAGGTGGGTTTGTGAGACATTTTTAATCAAACTATATTCCAAAGCTACATGTGTTGGATAACAATTAAGTTGTATACTGACCACATTATGTACTATGTGTAAGAAAAATAAATAAGAAGCTGAGGCAAGTTTTTAATAATTACCTCAGCTTTTTATATTAAATTTCTTCTGTTGTGAATTTTAATATAATTTGTCACAATCTTGAACATAATTTGTCATAGAATTCTAATATATAAATGTCATAGATCAGTAGCAATAAAGATATTTCTTTTAGAATAAAGTTGATCCACAATCGGCCAGGTTGTGGATTAACTCTTTTTATTTACGTCTTTTAAAACCACAGGCTATGCCTGTGTGAAAATAACACTTATAGAGTGGTAACAAAAAACTCCTCTCGATATAATAGAATTTGGCCCCAAACCGAATTCTAAACACGAGAGGAGCTTAAGACATATGTCTAATGACAATAGTTTATCACACACAAGATGGAATTGTAAGTATCACATTGTATTCATACCAAAGTATAGAAGAAAAATCTTTGGAAAACTGAGAAGAGACATAGGAGCGATATTGAGAAGGTTATGCGAAATGAAAGATGTTGAAATCATCGAAGCACACGCAATGCCTGATCATATTCATATGTTAGTGAGAATACCACCTAAGATGTCTGTATCTTACTTTATGGGTTATCTCAAAGGAAAAAGTCCATTAATGATACATGATAGACATGGCAATTTAAAATATAATCATGGAAATCGTACTTTTTGGGCAAAGGGATATTATGTAAGTACAGTAGGATTAAATCAAAAAACGGTAACAAAATATATTCGTGAGCAAAAAACAGAGGATCGATTACGAGACATATGAGTAAGCGCGAATACGTAGATTCATTCAAAAAATAAGGAGAAAGATAAACGGTTGGCGGTCACTTGAGGGGCCACTTTAGTGTTTAAGTTGGTAAAGTGCCCTTATAGGGCGAAATTAAAACCACCGGTTCTACCGGCGGATACTTACTACGTAGTAGACATACTGCGCAACAAATGCATTTCATTTATTGAAAGAATATACTATAAAGTAAAGAGATTTTGTCAGTGATAGGTTTTCAACAATTGGGCCATTTAACGGAATAAATTACTACTCTAATGGCGGAACTTTAAAATAGTTGCCTCCTGACCTCATCCCAGTGTAACAAAAAACACCTTACATAAAAGGTGTTAAAAAGGTGTATTCCTTATTAAGAAGCCTCTTCTGGTGGTACGATTTCGAATTCACCTTCTGCATACTCTTGCTCCGCATAATGGCTTCCCCATAGACAGAACTCCTGCAAGATAGGTTTAAGAGATTCTCCAAGTTCAGTGGGTGAATATTCAACCTTCGGCGGTACTTGATTATACATCTTTCTGTTCACAAGTCCACTGGCTTCAAGATCTTTAAGTGTTTGAATCAGCATTTTCTGAGTTATATTTGGGATAATGCGCTTTAATTCACTTGTTCTCTTTGGTCCGCTCATTAAAAAGTATAATACAAGGCCTTTCCATTTTCCGCCAATAACTTCCATTGTTACTTCAAAACCGCAACTAAATTTTTTCATGTATAAACCCCTTCATTCCACATTTATTACTTTTTAGTTACTATATCACAAAAAAGTGGGTACTTGCAATAAAGTGATTACTGATGGACACTATATCTTGTAAGATGTTTTTCAAGTACTTAAAGGTACTAGACATAAAACAAAATTAACTCTAAAGGAGTGTTAAGTATGGATAAATTTGAAGGTGAAATAGCGCTTGTAACGGGCGGAACAAGTGGCATTGGTCTTGCTACAGCACAAAAGTTTGTAAACGAAGGTGCATATGTTTATATCACAGGACGCAGAGAAAACGAACTTGATAAAGCTGTTAACCAAATTGGCAAGAACGTAACCGGTGTTCAAGGGGATATTTCTAAGCTTGAGGACTTAGACAAACTATATGACATTATAAAACAGGAAAAAGGTAAGTTGGACATTCTTTTTGCTAATGCAGGCGTCGGCAGCTTTCTTCCATTAGGTGAAATTACTGAAGAGCAGGTTGATAGAACGTTCGACATTAACGTTAAAGGAACGATTTTTACTGTTCAAAAAGCGTTATCACTATTCCCGAACAAAGGAGGTTCCATTATTGTAACGGGGTCTACTGCTGGATCAATTGGCAACCCAGCATTCAGTGTATATGGAGCATCTAAAGCAGCACTAAGAACTCTAGTTCGCGACTGGATTCTTGACCTAAAAGGAACTGGAATCCGTGTAAATGTGGTTAGCCCAGGAGTTATTCATACACCTGCCTACAATGAGCTTTTTGGTGATGCACTTGAAGGAGTACTTGAAAATACAAGAAATACTGTTCCAGCCGAAAAAGTTGGGACACCTGAAGAAGTAGCAAACGTTGTATCTTTCCTTGCTTCAGACGAAAGTAGCTACTTGACGGGAGCTGAATTGTACGTAGATGGGGGACAAGCACAGGTTTAATTTAACAGCGCAGAAATTACAAATGGGTGCATTTTACTGATGACTAGCAATACTAATCAAGTTATTCTAAACATTCGTTTCAAAGTTAAACTAAGTAAAAAGGAAATCTTTCGGAATTCACTTTATTCACTTGTTGAAGTGATGTCGAAAAAATCTACATTTATAAATGATATTATAAGTGATGATATTGAAAAGCCGGATGATCTTGTAATTCATGAAATCTGGCAAGGTACAAAAGACAGTTGGTTACAGGAAGAATTGCCAAAGCCTTATCGAAAAAAACATGAGGAAATTCTTGGTGATCTACTTGAGGATAGAATTGTAAGTTATTTAACCCCAAAAGGAGAATGGGGAAGTAATTTAACGAATGTCAGTCGCAAATTTAAAAATGGCTTCATCGTCAATTAATTTTCAATTACTTTGCTAAACAGCAGATAACTCCATGGGGATAAGTCTGTTAAAATCCCTCTTGTCTATATGCACTATATGAAGGTAGAACTTTGTTCAGCAAAAGGGGCATTTGTTGAATAAGTAAGGTGAGCAATAGTTCTATTTGCTGCGTAGTACAACCATACTGTAACGAAATATATTTTTTAATGCGATCACTTGTAAAGTGATTGCATTTTACGTATTTGACCTATACTGCGCAACAATCATATCCAAAAAGTTGGAAAAAACGACCAAATAATCGCTCACTTCTGGTATGATTTTGGTATAGAAATTTATGATATTGTGAAGTGTTGATCTTAAACTAAAGGGTCATTTAATTGAACAACGATATTGCCCTTGTAAACGCTTTTTAAAGTAAATTAACTCCAGTAACTTATGCTTTTATTGAATCCTTTTTAAAAGTAATCACTTTTTTGCTTTTAAGTAGTGATCTCAAAGTAAAAAAACCAATTGTACCAATCGACGAGAAAATAAACCAGGGGATAAGAGAGTTTGGAAACCTTTGAAGCAAAAGGACTCCTGAATAATTCCCTATTGTGGCTCCTATTGCAAATGATAAATCAAAGAACCCGTAGAAAGTTGCATGGTATCTTTTCTCAATAAAATCCCCGATAGCAATATCGGAAGAGGGCAAGACGAAAGTTTCCCCAATGGTAAAAATGATGACGCAGAAGAGAACCCAGTAGGAATTTGAGTATATGCCCATAAAGAACAATGAAGTTATCATAGTGATCTTGCCAGTAATCAACAAAGTATAATGTGAAGTTCGGATAAAATGATTTTTAAAAAAGTACATTAAAATTAATCCAGTTAATGCATTAATTGTTATGACTAGAGAAACGAAGCCCTCGTTATTTGTCAGGTTATAAATGTGGAGTGGAATTCCCACGGTTAACTGAGCAAACATAAACCAAAAGAAGGTCATTGATAAACAGAATAAAAGGAAACTCTTGTTTCGAGCAACTTGCTTAAATCCCTTAATAAATGAAACGGTGTCTTGTCGCTCCTCCTTATTGCCGTTGCTAAGTGTTATGAATTGAACAATATATAACATGAAGAAAATGGATGCACTGATCAGAAACGGTACTCTCGGATCCATTAACAAAAGAACCCCGCCCAATAACGGACCAATTATTGCACCTCCATTTAGAGCTAAATTTAAATAAATAAAATGTTTTTTACGCAAATCTATATTTTTTTCTTTTGAGAAGTAGGCTAAAGCAGAGGGTTCATAAAATGCAGCGCCAACTCCAATAAAAAAAGCGGATAAAGATACACTGAGAAAATTGTAGGAAAAAGCAAGTGCGGTAAAACCAAGTCCCCTTAATATGAGCCCTATTCCCATTGCTCTCTTGAAACCATATTTATCACCAATACTACCGGTGATAAAAGGCAACAATCGTGATGATAATGTCAATATTGATAGAACTGTACCAGACTCTACAGTGGACAAATGTAAAACATTGGATAAGTAAACAGCAAGGAATGAAAAAACTGCAAATCCGGCAAAGTTTAATAAAAAAGCAGAAGATAGTGTAACTTTAATATCCTTGGTCATTATTTTTCCCCCTTCATTTTGTAACCTTCTATTTGTTTTGGAGGTTACATACATTATATGGTATAATTTTACTGATGACAACTTGATTTAAGGGGGAATTCCATGAATGAAAATATTGAAACAGTTCTCTCCTTTTTAAACACTTGGGAGATTTCTAACAGGGATAGAGTCCCATTTGAGAATTTATCTACTCCCCAAGCACTTCAACAGTTTATACAAACCCATCTAGGGTTAACCAATAGTATTGATTCTTTAGATGAGGTCCGAAATTTTAGAAATGATCTAAGGAGTAGCATACAAACAGATTTGGAAGAGATGATAAATGAATGGTTGATAGTCAGAAAAATAGTACCAAGAGTCTCACATGCTATGGGAAAGTTCAAGTTGGGTTTTTCTGCTCCATCTAAAGAAAGTGTAATTGATCAGGTGTTAATCGCAACATTAGAAACGATCCAGGATGGGGACATCAACAGAATTAAAAGCTGTCCTGATTGCAAATATTTCTTCTTTGACAAATCGAAGAGCAATACTAAAAAATGGTGTAGCATGAATAAAAACAGTCCGACGGGTAGAGCTTGTGGGACAATCGCGAAAGTAAGAAGGCATCGAGAAAAAAACAAAAAGTAGATATTTAAAGAGCAAAGAAGCAATAAGGAACAATATGTTTAATTCAATAATCAAGGAAAAAAGTTCACTTTAACGGTCTTTAGATTTTTCTTTATTCCGTTATAGGGCAGGATTGTTGAAGAAGGGGTTTCTTATAATACAAAGAAAAATTATTAAAAAAGCAATGTAAGGGGTTAATTAAATATGTAAAAATGTATGCAAAAATGGTATGGGTCTTCAGGTGTATGTATCAACGAAAATGGTCAATTACTTATGGTATTACAAGGAAAGCCAGAAGAAGTAAAATCTTGGTCAGTTCCATCAGGGGGACAAGAAAAAGATGAAACTTTTGAAGATGTTGCGTTAGGGAAATCAAAGAAGAAACAGGATATGTTGCAGAAATAGTTGGTAAAATAAAGGTAAAGAAGGGTATTTATGACGAAATCAACATTTCTTTTGAGGTACACTATTTCTTGGTGAAAATTGTTGGTGGGGAAAGAAAAATTCAAGACCCTGATAATTTAATTTATGATATTGCTTGGAAAAACATAGACGAATTAAAGGAACTTAGTTTTAAGTTTTCCTGAAGATAGAGACTTTTTAATTGACTGCATAAAAAGCAATTATAGTCATAATTCTTATTAAAGTAACGGGTGCTAATGTTGAACAAGAAAAAAGGAAAAACAACAGATCTAGTTGCTACGCAGTACAACCATACTAGTAATTAAACAAACATATGAGGCGGTCAACTTTTAGGGGGATCGTTTTTTTGTATTAGACTTATACTGCGCAGAAAATATTTTTGAAACCCCAAACCTTACTTCCTCTGGTATGATTTTTGTATAGAAAATTCCGACATTGTGAAGTGTTGACCTTAAAGTAACTGGCAGGTTAATGAATAAAAACTAAGGCACAGGTTTATCCGAACTCCGACCTATCAAATATATATTTCATTAGCACCAAACCTTGTGATTAGCCATATATGTTCTCAATATTTTATAATTAATTTATAAATGGAAAGGAGTGGAAAAATGAAAAGATTAGACTATTACAATTTAGCCCCAGATGGAATGGAAATTATGATGCAAATGGAGAAATACACTAAGAAATCTTCCGTCAACAGAAAAATTAGAGAACTTATTAAAATAAGGGTTTCTCAAATAAATGGGTGTGCATACTGCTTGAATATGCACACATCCGATGCACGAAAAATGGGTGAAACTGAAAAACGAATTTACTGTTTAACTACTTGGCATGAATGTGATTTCTATTCACCTGAAGAGAAAGTTGCTCTCGAACTATCTGAACATATTACTCTAATCCCTACTAAAAGAGTTCCAGAAGAACTATATAAACGAGTAAGGGAACATTACAATGAGAAACAATATATTGACCTTGTTCTTATTACTAATCAAATCAATAGTTGGAATAGAATTTCTATTGCAATGGGAAATACAGTAACTGAAGACTAAATTACTCAACATGCCTGTAATGAAACAACAGTTTAAAAGGGTAACTTTTTGAAAACTATACTTGAACTAACGGGTGCTTTAGTGCAACAAGGAGTTTGTCTTTTCGACAGCT
Organism: Radiobacillus deserti; assembly: GCF_007301515.1. Lineage (GTDB taxonomy): Bacteria > Bacillota > Bacilli > Bacillales > Amphibacillaceae > Radiobacillus > Radiobacillus deserti. The sequence goes on along the minus strand of NZ_CP041666.1, from coordinate 3,261,209 downwards.
CCTATTGAATTGAATGGCAGTTTTGTTCAAGAAGAATGGTTTTCAGGACATATTGTCCTATATATATTATCGAAAGGATGTTTAAAAGTGGAAATACGCAATGTGATAAGTTCTGACTATAACGTAATCTCACCTTTGATTAACGAATGGTGGGGTGGAAGGCAAATGTCCGATATGTTGCCTAAGTTATTCTTTGTTCATTTTAATAATACAAGTTTTATTGCTGAAATAGATGGAGAAATTGTTGGCTTTTTAATTGGCTTTCTTTCTCAATCTGATACGGATGTGGCATACATACATTTTGTTGGAGTAAATCCTGAGTACCGTAAAAAACTAATAGGAAAGCAACTCTATAATGAATTTTTCAATGAGGTAATAAAGAATAATAGAAATGTCGTTCGTGCTGTAACTTCACCAGTAAATAAGGTCTCAATTGCTTATCATACCAAGATGGGATTTAATATTGATAATGGTGACAAAGTAGTTGATGGGGTGTCTGTTTTTTCCGATTACGATGGTCCAAATCAAGATAGGGTATTGTTTGTTAAGAGGATAGATTAAAACTTTATTCTTATTGTGCTAACGGGTGCTAATGTTGAACAAGAAAAAAGGAAAAACAACAGATCTAGTTGCTACGCAGTACAAATATACGGTTCATTAGGGTAATAAAGGACAATCACCATAAAAGTGGTGCTCGTCCTTGTTCAAGCGATAGTTGAAGTTGCTATAAAAATCGGGACTTAAGATGTAAATTTAGACAAGACAAAAGCACCCCAATTATTAGTCTATGTCCAACAATTAGGGTGTAGTTCATTTATTTATCACGTTATCCTTCGTAATGATCCAAAACGAAAGAAATATTGCAATTCCAACAATGATAAATGGAGCATAAAAAATAAGAAAGGATTCCATCTGTTTTTTTGCCTCCTTACCGCTTACCTTGTACATAGTTTTTATTTAAAATAAACAAACGGAATAGTAAATAAAGCGATGGAATTAATAAACAGAGCCCTGCGATAAACGCAATAATTAAGGATATTGCCGTTGCTTCATTCGTGAAACTGTTGTACACCGTAATAAATGGATATAACAGATACGGATAATGCGAAATTCCATAGCCGAAAAAGGCGAAAAAGAATTGACCGAATAGTAATAGTACGGCTATTCCGTAATACTTGCGTTCACTAATAAGAAGAACGGTACCTAAAAACAAAAGTACTGAAATGCCAAACATCCACCAATAGTCCAGTAGCTGTTCATATCGTTCTAGGTTATGTCCCTTCATTTCTATTAAGATTCCAAATGCCGTAATAATCGTTGGTCCAGACCATATCAGTGCGTATTTTCTCATTAAGGCTGCTGCTTGCTCATCCTTTGCTTCTTTTGCGTACCACGTTAGGAATACAGCTGATATGTACAGGACAGCGGATAAGCTAAGCACCACAATACTCCAAGTGAGTGGACTGGAAAATAACGTCCAATATTCAAGTGCTAAGTTTCCATTTCCTTCTGTTATAAAACCACCTTCCGATATCGTGAACACAATGGAAAGCGAAGCTGGGATTAGTAATCCTGTTAGCCCGTACAAATACGTATATCGGTTATGCTTCAATTTCCCATACGTCGCAAAGGCATAGTAGGATCCTCTGATTGCTAACAACACAATTGCTAGACTAACTGGAACAAGTAGAACGGTTCCATAGTAGTAAGCTGTTTGCGGATAGAAGCCGACCATTCCTACAAAAAAGAAAACGAGAAAGACATTCGTTACTTCCCAAACAGGAGACAGATAACGCTGAATGATTTTCGTTAAGATATGTTGTTTTCCAACAAGTGTACTATATGCATGAAAGAACCCCGCACCGAAGTCAATAGAAGCAACCATGACGTACCCATATAAAAATAGCCAGAGTACGGAAATTCCAATAACCTCAAGTGACATAGAAACCACCGTCCTTTTCGGAATTGCGATCCTCAATCTCCCGCTCTACAGGGTTTTCACGGAACATTCTGGTGAGAACAATGATACTTCCAATTGCCAGAACAAGGTATAGGATACAAAACAGTAATAACATAAGGTCCACATTTGGATTCGTTGTTGCGGCTTCTTCTGTTCGCATAATTCCTCTTAGAATCCACGGTTGACGTCCTACCTCAGCCATCCACCAACCAGCTTCAATCGCAATCATTGATAATGGACCACCGAGCACGATGAGCCAGTGAAATAACCTTGTCCGAACAAATCCACATTTTCTTGCTATTCCGATGACATAAAGAAGAGAAAGAAGAACCATCCACATGCCAATCGTGACCATAATATCGAACAGGTAATGAATATATAATGGAGGTGTTTCATCTTTCGGAAATTCCTCCAGTCCAGTAACCTCTGCCAAAGGAGTTCCGTGGGCTAGAACACTTAACATATAAGGAATCTCTAGCTCATATTTCACTTCACCATTATCGAGAATCCCGTATAGAATAAGTGATGCTCCTTCTTCCGTTTCAAAATGCCATTCTGCCGCAGCAAGTTTTTCAGGCTGATATTCTGCTAAATATTTTCCGGACAAATCCCCGATTATAGCAGTGGCAATAGAAAAGACTAGTCCAACTTTCATTGTTAAAAAAACGGCTTTTCGATGATAGACATGATTGGAGCCTTTAAGCATACGATAGGCTCCAATAGAAGCTAATATAAACGCAGAGGTCATAAAAGCTGTGGATAGCACATGTGCTACTTTCGTAGGCATTGCTGGATTAAAAATCGCAACAAGTGGTTGAATGTTGACGAGTTCTCCATTTACGATGTCAAAGCCTTGAGGAGCGTTCATAAACGCATTCACTATTGTGATGAAAACTGCGGAAAATGACGCGCCAATTGCTACAGGAACTAAAAGTAACAGGTGCTTTCTTTGATTCTCAAAACGATCCCATGTATATAAATAGATACCTAGAAAAATAGCTTCAAAGAAAAAAGCGAAGGTTTCCATGAATAAAGGAAGCGAGATTACATTCCCGGCCAGCTGCATAAAATTTGGCCAAAGTAAGGATAATTGCAATCCAATCGCAGTTCCTGTGACAACCCCAACAGCAACCGTAATCACAAACCCACGGGCCCACCGACGTGCTAAAAGGATGTAGTGGGAATCTTGTTTAATTATTCCAAGCCATTGCGCTAACATAATCATCAACGGGACGCCGACTCCAATCGTAGCATAGATAATATGAAAGGATAACGTTAATTCTGTTAACACACGGCTAAAAAAGACGGATTCGTTTTCCATACTTCAATCATCCTCTAGTTAAAATATTCGTCCTAATAAAGCTAGTAACATGATAAAAGCAACTATAAAAGATACCCTAATAAGGATTCGCTCTTGCTTTTTATACATGGAATACGCTCCTCGTATATCTCTATAAATTAGAATCAAACTTACATTATTCTATAAAGTCACTACCCTTTATAGAACGATTTAAAAAGTGATTTTGGAAATTAATACATGAAGGGAAAACAGAATGGCCATGCCAAGAATGGGGTGACGTAGAGTCGGCCCCATAAAGAGGCACACGTCATTTTTGCATATTATAAGAATAACCTGTCCAGTCAGTAGGAAGTATATCAGACGTAGGGACGAGAAATGGAAGATAAAAAAGAGAAGCATTACACAGGCGTCACAAATTCTTTAATGGTGTAAGGCGTGATTAATGGATTGCTTTAGAATATCCATGACGTGCTGATCATCATGGGAGTAAAACAAAGTGGTTCCTTCTCGTCTATACTTCACTAAACGAAGATTTTTTAAAAAACGAAGCTGATGGGAAACGGTAGATTGACGAAGATTTAACGTATCTGCCATTTCATTTACAGAGTACTCTTTATGAAATAATAAATGAAGAATCCGAATGCGGGTAGGGTCACTTAAAGCTTTGAACGATTGAGACACAACAAATAAGGTTTCTTCATCTAACTCCTTATATTCCGTATCTTTTGCTTCGTTTTGCTCTGGATGGTTTTCCATGTTTTTCACCTCTTCTTAAGCGGTATGTAATGTATAAAAAAAGCGTATAAAATAATAAAGACCTTGTCAATTTTTGTTTAGTAATAACAACAGGAGCAACTCCATTAAATTTATCAATAATTGTTTTATAGGTATTACATATATGATAATATATGCATATAGTAATGTACGTGAAGGGAGAGTTGGATAATGGGACATGATCACAGTCACGGCCATGACCATACACATGGTGCAAATAAAAAGGCTTTACTCATTAGTTTTATCTTTATCGCAGGCTTCATGATTGTAGAAGTTATTGGAGGATTTTTAACCAATAGTCTAGCTTTATTATCAGATGCCGGACATATGTTCAGTGATGCTGTAGCATTAGGAGTAGGACTGATTGCTTTTATTATCGGAGAAAAAGCGGCAGACTACAGCAAGACATATGGATATAAACGATTTGAAATTTTAGCTGCTTTATTTAATGGAATTACACTTACCTTAATTGCGCTATATATTTTTTATGAGGCGTACCATCGTTTCACAGAACCTCCTGAGGTTGCTTCTGTAGGAATGCTTATCATCGCTATTATTGGGTTACTTGTGAATGTAGTAGTCGCTTGGATTCTTATGCGTGGAGATACGGAAGAAAATTTAAATGTAAGGGCAGCCTTTCTCCATGTTCTTGGAGATATGCTCGGGTCTGTTGGAGCCATTATTGCAGCCATTTTGATTATGGCATTTGGTTGGGGATGGGCAGATCCATTGGCCAGTGTCATCGTTGCACTATTAGTACTAATAAGTGGCTGGCGCGTTACGAAGGATTCTCTCCATGTATTAATGGAGGGAACTCCAAAAAATGTAAACCTGGATGATATTGTAGCAACATTAAACGGTGTACCAGGTCTTTCTAGCATTCATGATTTGCATGTATGGAGTATTACAAGCGGTCAAAATGCATTGTCCTGTCATGCTGTTGTCACTGAAAATATCTCCTTAATAGAGAGCCAAGCCATGTTACGAGATATAGAACACCTTCTGCAACATAAGGGGATTGGCCATATCACGATTCAATTAGAAAATGAAGAACATCCCCACGAGGATTCGATTATGTGTCAAATGGAAGAACAAGAAGGTCATACGCACCATCATCACGGTCACAGTCACTAAATAAGAAGCTTGAGGCAGATGCCTCAAGCTTCTTATTATTTATAGTCCTATTTCTGTAAGCTCTTTAGCTTGATAACCTCTAGCTTTCAATGCTTCTTCATAAATATTTCGGCTTTCCACTACCGTAACCCCGCTTAAATCAGGAGCTTCTGTATTTTGTAATACAGAGGTAGAAGAATTTAGCCATAGAATCTTCGTTTTCAATGATTCAATATCAGAGAAAGATAGTTGGTCTAGTCCAGATTGCGTCACATATACAATATCAATCTCGCTTTCTATGGAAGCTAATGAGTCTAAGTTCGCCCCCGCATGAACGATTTGAAATCCGAATTGCTGCAACTTTAAGGACTCTTGATAAATATCACTAGCTGGATTATCCGTTGATCCTACAAATGCGATAACTTTTTGTCTCGGCTGCCCCGATGAACGGTCAAATGGGGATTGAAGTGCCCATTTTACAACTTGATCCGTTGTTTCTTTTATCGTTTTATTAAATCCGGTAGCTTTCGCAATTGCCTGATCTAAGTCTCGGATAATATCCTCAGGAGATTCTAGTCCGATTGAAAGTCTTACCAATTCCTCTGTTACACCACTTTGCTTAAGACTATCCTCATTTAGCTGTTGATGTGTCGTAGAAGCAGGGTGAATAATCAGTGATTTTGCATCCCCAACATTTGCCACATGGGAGAAAAGCTGAATAGAATCAATTAGTTTCCGGCCTGCTTCTCTTCCTCCTTTAATTCCGAAAATAACAATGGACCCGTAATGTCCATTTAAATATTTATGTGCTAATTCATGCGAAGGGTGCTCCTTCACCCCTGGGTAAGTGACCCATTCTACAGCTGGGTGATTAGATAAGTATTCCACAACCTTCTGCGCATGTTCATTATGTTTTTGAACTCGGAGATTTAACGTTTCTAATCCTTGTAAAAATATAAACGCATTTTGAGGACTTAAACATGCCCCAATATCTCGCAGTAATTGAACTCTTAGTTTAATAGAAAAAGCAGCGGGACCAATATCCTGTGCATATCGTAATCCATTATAGCTTTCATCTGGTTCCGTAAATTCCGGGAATTTAGGATTGTTCCAATCAAACTTCCCTCCGTCTACGACTACGCCTCCAATTGCCGTTCCGTGCCCACCAATCCATTTTGTTGCGGAATGAACGACAATGTCTGCTCCCCATGATAGAGGCTTTGCGAGGTAAGGGGTGGCAAAAGTATTATCTACAATCAACGGAATGCCATGCTCATGTGCAATGGCGGCGACATTTTCAACATCCAAAATTTGCAAACTCGGATTTGTAATGATTTCTCCGTAAATGGCTTTTGTTTTATCTGTGATCGCTTTTCGATAATTCTCTGGGTCTGACCCATCTACAAACTTCACTGTAATACCGTATTTGGGTAATGTTTTTTGGAACAAATTAAAGGTGCCTCCGTACAAATTACTATCTGCAACAATTTCATCTCCAGCATTTGCAATATTTAAAATAGATAAGGTAATCGCTGCAGCACCAGAAGATGTAGCGACAGCCCCGATTCCATCTTCTAATAACGCAATTCGACGCTCAAACGCATCTACTGTGGGGTTCATAATTCTGGAATAAATGTTCCCTGGCTCTGCTAATGCGAATAAGTTTTGGGCATGCTCTGTGTCTCGAAAAACATAAGATGTTGTTTGATAAATGGGAACAGCTCTAGATCCAGTAGTTGGATCTGGCTCTTGACCTCCGTGAAGTAATAGTGTTTCAATTCCTTGTTGATAAAAAGATTTTACCATGCATATTCCTCCTAATATTTTTTCTAGGATCTTATGAAATGTGCCACAAGGTTCATGAAGGGTGGAGAGGGAAAAGATATAAAAACACCCTCTTCCGTAAGAAGAGGGTGGTGTAATACATTTTCCTCCTCTTATCTTTCAGATCATGGACCTGTAGGAATTGGCACCTTTTCAATATGACTTGATGGTTGCCGGGCTTCATCGGGCCTAGTCCCTCCGCCTCTCTGGATAAGAGATATTCGATTAATCTAACTTTGTAATGGATTATAATTCAATAGTTGGAAATAGTCAATCCTATTTTTTGAAAATTTTAAACTTTTAGTTCGGAAGCTTAATTTAAAAAAGTCTTATTGATAATTGTAGGATTAAATGTATGATAGATATATAGTTATGGAAAAGAATAAATGATTGATAGGATCGGAAGGGGTTTGGTCGCTATTAAAAAGATTTATTTACTTTTTACAGATACAGGGACATTACTAAACAAGACAATAAATCTCTGCACGAGATCGACGCTAAACCACTGTTCCATTTCCTTTGATAAAGGGTTAACTGAACTATACAGCTTTGGAAGAAAAAATCCGAGGAATCCGTTTAACGCAGGTTTTGTTCGAGAGAATGTAGAGACAGAGCTTTTTCAACGGTCAACCTGTGCAGTGTATAGTTATTCCGTAACAGATCAAGAGCTTTTTATCATGAAGCGTCGAATCAAATATATGGAGTCCATGCAACAATACTATCGGTATAATCTGTTAGGGTTATTTACGGTGATTATGAACAGAGAATGGAATCGAGAAAATAAATACTTTTGTTCTCAGTTTGTTGCCATACTTCTAAAAGAGAGTGGAGTCATTGATTTGGAAAAACCAGTTTGTTTAGTTCGTCCGCAGGACTTATTGAATCTTCATCAACTAGAACTAATCTATAGAGGAAAGCTTAATGCGTATCCCCATCTCCTTGAAACAAAGCCATTGGTTGGAAACTTCGAGCGAGCGTTGGGTTAATAGCTTGATTTTTATCAAGCTTATTATTTTTTATTTAGTACCTTGTATTATTCAATAGTGTGTATTATACTCTTCTCAAGAGTATTATTTTTTTCCATAACTATTGTATATTAATCACTAGTGGATAAAAGGTAGGAGCTGAAAAAATGAATGTGCAATTTAAGAAGGGTGTTTTGGAGCTCTGTGTCCTAGTCTTAATCTCAGAAAAGGATCAATACGGATATGAACTAGCTCAGAATATTTCCAAACGAATAGATGTAGCCGAAGGAACTTTATATCCTTTGCTTAGACGATTAACAAAAGAAAATTATTTTACGACTTATTTGTCAGAATCAACGGAAGGACCATCGCGTAAATATTATTCCTTAACAGAAGCGGGGCGTGATTATATGCAATCCTTAATTAAGGAATGGAACGTGTTTAGCAGTGCGGTAAATGGACTAATCAAGGAGGCAGAGAAAAGTGAATAAGGAAACATTTCTACGGGAGTTGGATCTTCAATTAGACAAAATTCCTAAAGATGATCGAATGGAGCTTATATACGATTTTATAGAACATTTTGAAAATGGTGAGCAAGAAGGGAAATCAGAAGAAGAAATTTCAGCAGAACTTGGAAATCCTAAATGGATTGCAAGAGATATGCTAATGGAATATCGACTTACACAAGCACAAACGGATAAGTCAGTGAGAAATATATCAAGAGTAATTCTTGCGACAATTAGCTTGAGTTTTTTTAATTTAATTCTTGTAGTCGGACCAGTTGCAGCAATTGTAGCGGTATATCTAGGTTTAGCTGTATCCTCTATTGCACTTATGTTTATACCGATTGTCTGGTTTGTTGCAAATATTGGGTATGCAGATTCTTTTCTACAGCCGTTTTTTGTTACGCTCACCGTTTCAAGTTTCGGAGTGTTGTTTGGGATTGGGATGCTTTATGTTGGGAAAGGTCTCTACTTTCTTATCTTAAAATATGTGAAATATAACATTCGAATTGTAAAGGGGGAACGTTAAGATGAAAAAAGTTGCGCTTATAGCTGCGGTGCTATTTGTTTTAGGTTTAGTTGGCGTGTTTACCACGTATGCTACTGGTGATCATTTTCTAACAGGCGGGGATAATACAGATATTTCAGAAACAAAGTCATTTGACTCCGGAAGCGTGGAGCGTGTAAATGTGAATGTAGATGTTGGAGAAGTAATTGTATCTAAGAGTCAGACAGATCAGATAGAGGTACGAGTCCAAACAAAAAAACTTCGAAAAGAACACGTCGAATATTCCATGAAACAAACGGATGATACAATCGATGTTATTTTTGATAAATCAGATGCTCCATGGTATGCCTATCCCATTTTCTCATTCCAAGATCGTGGTTCCATTGTAGAGGTTAAGCTTCCTGATAAGGAATTTAAATCGATTACAATGGAGTCAAATGTAGGAGAAGTACGAATAAGTAATATTAAGACGAAAGAACTTATCGCATATAGTGATGTTGGAGATATGACTATCAACCAAGTGGTGGCAGCTAAGAGCACGTTGCATACAGATGTTGGAGAAATCGAAGTCAATGCTGGTACAGGTGCTTTTTCGATAGAATCTGATACTGGGGAAGTGAGCTTAGAGCTAGATTCATTCGTGGATGATGTTAAAATTAATTCCAATGTAGGAGAGATATCTGTATCTCTTCGAAATGAGCCAGAGAATTTTACTTTCGATTTAGCTAGTGATGTGGGTGAAGTTTCGGTAAACGGTTTTTCTAGTATTCCAAAATCCTCCGGGAAGAGTTATTATGTAGAGCAAGGTAATGGAAATCCGATCCTACAAGTTAAAACAGATGTAGGAGAAATTGAAATAGAAAAGGATTAGATAAGGGAGGTTGGTTTGAATGAATCCGCTACTGAGAGAGTTTCCGACATCCTTTTATACAGAAAGGCTACTGATTCGAATGCCACGTCCAGGAGATGGGAAGCAGGTATATGAAGCGATACAAGCATCCAGACATGAACTGAAACAATGGTTACCATTTGCAAATAAAGAACAAACGGAAGAGGATGTAGAAACAAATATTAGAGAATCCCACATTCGGTTTTTGAAAAGAGAGGATTTGCGTCTTCTAGTCTTTGATCGGGAAACTGGGGACTTTATTGCATCATCCGGTCTGCACCGAATCGACTGGTCTGTTCCAAAATTCGAAATCGGCTATTGGATTGATGCTAGAAAAAGTGGAAAAGGCTACATGACGGAAGCAGTAGAAGGAATTGCCAGTTTCGCATTTGACACACTTGGAGCGCGGAGGGTTGAAATCCGCTGCGACCGATTGAATGAAAAAAGTCGAGCTATTCCAGAACGGCTAGGCTTTGAATTAGAAGCTACACTTAAAAACGATGATGTATCAATGGACGGACAGACATTAAGGGATACATGTATATATGCAAAAATACAATAAATACATTGAAAAATCTGACTCGAAAAATGGAGTCAGATTTTTCTTATCTAAAAGTTAAAGGATATCCCGAATATTTTATTTGGAACTTTAAATTTAAATCGTAAATCATCATTTTTTAGGTCAAAGGATTCTACCTTTACTTTAAAATTACTTTTAATGTCCATTTCTGTTACAGCTACATAGATGCTTTCCTTCTTTGGATAAATTTTTACCCAATCAGGTGTTGGGTAGCCTTTATCAATGTAGGATAAAATTTTATTCCGTGGAAGTGGCAAGAGACCAAGTGAAATTTTTTCTTGTTTTAAAACTAAATCTCCATTTTCTTGAACGACTGGTTCCATCTCGATGGTTACCGGTATTTTCGTTTGAAATGCTTCTACAGAACCAATAATCACTACGTTCTCATCCAAGGTAACTTCGAAGTCATCTGCTTTATTCTTCAAAAGTTTATCCAAATACCCATTGATCAATTGACTTAAATCTTCTTTACTTGAGCGAACGACAAGTTCTGCACCCGCTTCTGCTTCTATATCTTGCTTTTTAGGCGGATCATCTGATGTTTGGGCTGGAATAAAGATTAGAAGGAATAAGAGTACAAGTACTCCGACATTAATACTTGCCAGAATGATAAACCATCGCTTCCAGTTCCACTTTTTCTTTGGTGCTTCGCTCATTACTCATCCCCATCCTCTTCATTTTTGTTTTCTCTTCTTATATCGGGTTCAATGGCATCTAAGATACGTTCTGCCATTTTTTCATACCCTTTTGTATTGGGGTGGAAGTTATCAGAATATAATAAGTCTTCTTCTGTATTTGTAAATAAGTCATAAATAGGAATAAAAGAAACATTTTCATATTCTTCTGCGACACTTTGACCGGTTGCATTCCAGTTATTAATAATTTGTTCCAGCTGTTCTACATCTTTAAAATATCCATAAAAAGGATTGTAGAACCCTACTAAATAAATATTGGCATCCCCGTTTAGGGATAGCATCGTTTCCATAATTTCTCGTAATCTTTCCTTGTATTCGACTTGTTCTTCCACAAAAAGACTATATTCTAGGCGTGTAAAGTTTTCCTTTACTACCTTCATTATGTCATTTGCTCCTATTGTAATCAGCACAATTTCAGCTTCACGGATGGATTCGGAAATTTCTTCTTGCTCTAGACGCTTTAATAGTTGATCAGAACGATTTCCTCTTTTGCCGAAGTTTTTGATATGGATGTCTTCATTTGTCCTCTTTAATGTGTTTTCAATAATGCCAACATATCCACCATTTTCCGTTGTATCTCCAACACCTTGGGTCAATGAGTCACCGATGGCTACAATGTCAGTGTCTTTTTTTATAAACAGTCCTATGGCACTTTCCACGACATGGACAACGGTTTCCTTAATTTCTTCCGCAAGATCCTTATTTTCGGAATCCTTTGTCGACTCATTTTGTTCCTCTTGATTTTTATCCGCATTTTTCGATTCCTTGGCTATATCTGTTAGAACTTCTTTTGGTGTGGGAACGGGTTCTGCGTCTGAAGAGGGGGATTGCAATTGCCAAACGTACCACACTCCGATTAGCACGAGGATGGAGAGAGCAATCCATGTGACGGTTAATCTGCGCATCAAATCACTTCCATGTTACATTCTTTAGATATATTTCCCTTTATTTCCTAATAAGAAACGTCAGAAAAGAAAAACCTAGTACTTCATTCTAAGCGAAAAATAGCATCTATAGCAATGGAAAAATAAAGGTATCTTTTGCAGTACGAAAAGGTAAGCAGCTGATAAAAGAGAAAACTGGTGTGTTCCATATGAACACACCAGTATAGCGCGGATTATTAATAAGAACTTTTTCGTTCGAGTCTCTTTAGCTCTACACGTCTAAACCACTTAGTACGAGATACTGTATAGATAGCGAGCGCTGTCCAGATCAATAGGAAAGCGACGAGATGGGCATGGGTGAACGGTTCGTTGTATTTAAAAACACCGATCATAAGCATAATGGTTGGGGCAAAATATTGCAAAAACCCAACCATTGATAAAGGAATTCGTTTCGCTCCACTTGCGAATAAAAGCAATGGAACCGCGGTCGCAACTCCTCCTGCTAGAAGCAATAGGAAGACTGGAGACCATGTGAATGGAACTCCATTTCCCTGTACACCAACGGCAAACAAGTAAATCACAGCGATTGGGGATACAATTAATGTTTCAATCGTTAAGCCAAACATTGCACCTATATCTACGGTTTTTTTCAATAATCCGTACAGTCCAAAGGATAACGCAAGTACAATCGATACCCAAGGGAAAACACCGAAGTTGATCGTCAAGTATAAGACACCAATGGCTGCTAAAATAAAGGAAAGCACCTGCCATTTTGTAAGACTTTCCTTCAAGACGAGCATACCTAACACAATACTGACAAGTGGATTAATGTAATATCCTAAACTCGCTTGAACAACATGATCACTGTTAACAGCCCAGATAAAGATAACCCAATTAAGACTAATGACAATAGATGCGATGGTAATTCCTATTAACGTTTTTTTGTTGGATATAATCCGTTTTAATTCAATCATGAAAGCACGGGTCTTTCTAAGTACAACTAAAAGAACCATCATAAAAACAAAAGCCCAAACTATTCGGTGGGCTAGAATTTGTCCAGCCGGAACGGAACCAACCATTTTCCAATAAATAGGAAGGAACCCCCAGAGTATGTATGCGGCAGCTGTATAAGCAATGCCTACTTTTAATTCTTTATTATCCATAACCGCATCCCTCTTTTTATGAAATCTAAAAATAATAAACTAAGTTTAGGTTCTTTGGAAGGAAAAAGCAATGGAAGTGTCTTGAAAAAACATAAAAAGAGGAAGGGGGTATTCCCTTCCTCTAAACTGTAAGGAATTATATCCAGTCATGGACATAATCTTGCCAACATGGCGTTCTAGTACCCCCATCCAGCAATTGGGTAATTAGAGCCAACGATGACAAGAAGTACGAAGATTACAACTAACAGAACAAAGCTGTTATCACCAAATACTCCGTAGCTCATTCTTTGTACCTCCTTTTTAAGTTTCTAATTAGTAACCATATCCACCACCCATTGGGTAGTTGTTACCTACGATTACAAGCAATACGAAAATAACAACCAACAATACGAAACCATTGTTACCAAAAAATCCGCCTGCGTAGCTCATGCTTTCACCTCCTTGCAACACTATTAGTCTATGATGATTTAAAAGGTTTGATTGGGCAGTTGCTTTGCCTTTCTATAAAAAAAGAAGAAAATTTAGTCTTCAATCTCACCCATAGGGTAAGATGCTCCGCCAACAATTACTAACAAAACAAATAACACAACTAGCAAAGTGAAGGCATTGTTTCCGCTGAAAAAGCCACCTCCGTAGCAGTGACCCCCATAGTTGTAGGCACCATAGCCTGCGTTCCAAGCCATATTTAAGCACCTCCTTATTTCGTTATACTCTCAACATATGTAACTATGGGTTTTATGACCTAGACGAATGTCTTGCTATTTAGGAATTGGGCGAATGCCTGTATTCATGCCCACCCTGCACGCATATCCATACACTTCCTTATGCCCGTGCATAGGATGGTAGAGAAGGAGGGATAGCATGAGTGATCAGTTTTCCAAAAAAGTGGAGAAAAAAACCGGAGTAGATATGAAGAGTATTAAAAGTATTGCGAACTCCTTTAAAGGAACAGATCTGTCGGATGAAAAGGAAGTTCGTAAACTTATAAAGAAAGTGGCAAAAACAGCAGGAAAACCAGTAAATAAGTCAACCGAAGATATGCTAGTTAAAATGATCTCCAAAAGCAAGGGGATTAATGAATCTACCATTTCTAAAATGCTTAATAAGAAGTAAGTGATGGGGGCAGTCAGGGCGACCTGGCTGTTCTTTATTATTATATGAAGAATGGATAGAGAGACAATATTCACGTAATCATTAAGGTAATGAACCACTATACAAAGCAATTCCCTTGAGTATGGACAGACAAGTAGGGGTATGGAACCACTTAGACTTTTATCTATACCCTTATAGGTATTTCCTTCAAGACATTCGCCTGTTTTAAGTAGAATTGGGACATTTGCCCCGTCACAAAACGACTCTATACATAAGGTAAGTAGTGTAAGACACAGCATCACTCGGTGCTAGCGACTTACTATGACAATCTAGAAAACAATTGAACAGTTAGTTATAGCAGATTAATGAATAGGCTATCCAAACGAAAGATTTCACCGTATGCTGTTAATCACGCTTGGAGGTGAGAGTTGATGAGTTACGGATTTACTGGTAACAACAGCTTTATTCTATTGGTTGTATTGTTCGTACTGTTAGTAATCGTAGGGAACAACTACCCAACAGGCGGATATGGATTCGGTTGGTAATAACGAGCGAATCTATAACAGAAAGATAAGAAACACCAAATAGGAGGGATAGCGAATGTTTGGTAACAATAGCTTTATTTTGTTAGTCGTATTGTTCGTATTGCTAGTCATTGTAGGGAATAACTATCCTACAGGCGGCTATGGCTGGTCTTAATAGATAAATGAAACGAATCATCTATTAATCAAATCTTCCAAGGAGGAATATGAATCATGTTTGGTAACAATGGTTTCATTCTATTAGTAGTTATCTTTGTGCTGCTTGTCATCGTAGGGAATAACTATCCAACAGGTGGCGACTACGGCTGGTCTTAATCGAAAACATGCACGATGCTTGTATAAAAGAAACCTTTTATGAAGGAGGTATATAAATCATGTTTGGTAACAATGGCTTCATTTTATTAGTAGTTATCTTCGTATTACTTGTTATTGTAGGGAATAACTATCCAACAGGCGGCGACTACGGCTACGGCTACTAATAGTAGATTATGACAATAAAATACCTTAGACACCAATATGTTAAAGGAGGAGTTCAAAATGTTTGGTAACAATGAATTCATTCTATTAGTCGTATTGTTCGTATTATTAGTGATTGCAGGAACGAATTATCCAGTTGGTGGCTTCGGTTATTAATAGGTTCTAGAGGGATGAGAAGATTTTCTTCTCATCCCTTTTTACTATTTCGTAGTTTTTTTCTTACTTGTTGGATATCTGTATCCGAATAGATATTGGTATGGTGCCCACCGGTTGTACGAGCTATAAATTCTTTTGCTTCGTTATAACTCATCCCGGAGTTAGAATTCTTTTCTTTTACCTTGTTAATGTCAGTACCTGTTATTGCTCGAAAATCATCCATTATTCATTCACCCCTTTTTCTTAGCATGAAACAACTTTTGTTTTTCATTCGTATGAGTAGGGTAAGAAAAAGCAGTATTCATACGAAAAAAGTTTCAGTATGATACGATGTACTTTGTGCTATAGTAAACATGTTACAGAACAAAGGTTGCTCAAGGAGGGGAGCGGGTGGAGTTTATTCCTTATCTTTTAGGATCTGTTATTATTTTCAACATTGCCTTAGCGTTTGCTATTGTGTTTTTGGAGCGAAAGGATGCCAGTGCAACGTGGGCTTGGCTGATGGTCTTATTATTTATCCCGGTTTTAGGATTTATACTTTACTTGATTTTTGGAAGAAAGCTAAGCAACCGTCGAATATTCACATGGGATACAAAGAGTCGCCTCGGTGTAAAAACAGCCGTACAAGCACAACTTCGCGCATTGGAAGAAAATAGATTGATACTTAAAGATGAACGTTTAATTGAATATAAGGACTTATTTTATTTACATCTTCGTAATGATGACGCCATTTTGACGCAAGATAACCAGGTGGAAATATTCACGGACGGGGAAAAGAAGTTTAACGCACTGCTAGAGGATATTGAAAAGGCAAAAGACCATATTCATTTGCTTTATTATATTATTCGTAGTGATCAGCTAGGTCAACGAATTGCGGAGGCTCTTATTCGTAAAGCAAAAGAAGGATTAGAAGTGAGAGTGTTATACGATGATATGGGGTCTAGAAAATTAGGGCAAAAATTTATTAAACAAATGCGAAAAGCAGGCGCTGAGGTAGAAGCATTCTTTCCGCCTCTTATCCCGAGAATAAATTTTAAGATTAATCATCGAAATCACCGGAAGCTCGCTATTATAGATGGGAAGATTGGTTACATTGGTGGTTTTAACATTGGGGATGAGTATTTAGGCTATAGTGAAAAGTTTGGATATTGGAGAGACACGCATCTGAAAATTTATGGGGATGCAGTCAGGAATATGCAAACACGTTTTATTCTGGATTGGAATCAGGCTTCTCGCCATGATATTGAGTATGATGAACGTTATTATGGGGCGGAGCAAAAAGGGGATGTAGGGGTACAAATCGTATCGAGTGGCCCTGATTCGGATTGGCAACAAATCAAAAATGGATATATTAAAATGATCATGTCAGCAAAAGAGTATGTGTATATCCAAACCCCATATTTTATTCCGGATGACAGTTTATCCGATGCCTTAAAGATTGCAGCTCTATCTGGAGTTGATGTGAAAATCATGATTCCAAATAAGCCAGATCATCCATTTGTGTATTGGGCAACGTATTCGAATATTGGGGAACAATTAAACGCAGGTGCACATGTGTACATTTATGAAAATGGTTTTTTACATTCTAAAACGATTATAGTAGATGGAAAGATTGCATCTGTCGGAACTGCAAACATTGATGTTCGAAGTTTTCGATTGAATTTTGAAGTCAATGCATTCCTTTATAATAATAATGTTGCGAAGCAATTAGTGGAAAAATTTGAAGAGGACATCGAGCTTTCCCGACCTCTTACGCTTAATCAATATATAAATCGTCCAACATGGATTAAGCTAAAAGAGTCGGTTTCGCGACTGATTTCCCCTATTCTTTAGGAAAGGATTGTGAAGTAAATGGATTCGAAGCCTTGTATCGCATCTTTGACCGTTAAAACATCTCACGTTCTACCTCCTGATACAAATGGCCATGGGACGTTGTTTGGGGGGGAGCTAATGGCACATATTGATGATGTTGCTGCTATTGCAGCAACAAGGCATGCAAGAAAGCCTGTCGTAACAGCTTCTACCGATTCGGTCGATTTCCTTTACCCTGTTAAAGAAGGAGATACCATCTGTTTAGAAGCATTCGTAACTTGGACTCATAATACTTCTATGGAGGTTTTTGTTAAGGCTGTGACGGAGAACCTGTTAACGGGGGAGCGAAAAGTATGTACAACTGCTTTTTTAACCATGGTAGCGTTAGGAGAAGATAATCGCCCGACTACTGTACCTAACGTATTCCCTGAATCAAAAGAGGAAAAGCTTTTGCATGAAGGGGCACCGAAACGTGCGGAATTAAGAAAAGAACGAAGAAAACAATCAAAGCAAATGGCAAAATCCTTTGGGACTGGCTTTCCATGGAATGAAAATAGTCGTTTTGGCAACAATCCTTCTTAAAAAGACGAACCCTATTCGTTATTAGTAGGGTTCGTCTTCTCTATTATTAAGAATTTACTTCAATCTCTTTATCTGTAATCCAATCGTGGGACCAATTTTGGATGGCTTTAATGACGGGTTCCAATGCTCGTCCTTTATCGGTTAATTGATATTCAATCCGAACAGGAAATTCTGAGTAGATATGTCTTTTGACAATTTCCTCTTGTTCTAAAAGCTTTAGTCGTTCAGATAGAAGGCGACCACTGATAGGAAGCTCAGCTTCCATTTCCGAAAACCGTTTGGAGCCATCCAGCAATTCGAATAAAATAAGCCCGACCCACCTTTTACTAAACAACTGCATCGCTTTTTCAAACCTTGGACATAGCTCGTTCATTGTAATCCCTCCTACCTTCCATCATACAACTTATTGATACGCTTTGTAAGCCTTTTAGTTAGAAAAAATCACTAACTTACGAAAAGTAACTAATGTAAGTATATCACAATTAAATCGTAATGCATAAATTTCGTTTTGGTGTTAAGTGTACGTTCAATCGACTATAATGAGAAAGAGTGTTAAAAAAAGGGTGAACGGTAAATGAGCTTATTAAAAGTAGAAAATGTATCCAAATCATTTGGAGATAAAATATTGTTCGAAGGTGTATCCTTTACATTGGAAGAAAAGCAACGTATTGGATTAATTGGGGTAAATGGAACAGGAAAGTCTACCCTTTTAAAAGGTCTAGCGGGGATCGAGCCTTTTGATGAGGGCCAGCTTATTCATGCTAACGATTTCAGGGTTGAATATTTAGAGCAGGACCCATATTTGAATGACCAATTAACGGTGCTAGAGCAAATTTATTACGGAGATTCCACCGTGATGGTGACACTGAGGAACTATGAAAAAATATTAATGGAACTTGAAACGAATCCCGATAATGCAACATTGCAGAATAAATTGATGCAAGCACAAGAGCAGATGGATGAGCTCCAAGCTTGGGATGCTAATGCGCAAGCGAAAACGATATTGACGAAATTAGGAATTACAGAATTTAACAAACGGGTGAAAGACTTGTCTGGTGGACAAAGAAAGCGGGTAGCCATAGCGAAAGCGCTTATTCAACCCGCACACCTCTTGCTCCTTGATGAACCAACTAACCATCTGGATAATGAAACCATAGAATGGCTAGAAAGCTACCTCCCGCAATATCCGGGATCTATTATACTAATTACACATGATCGGTACTTTTTAAATCGAATCACGAATAATATGTATGAATTAGACAACGGTACATTATATTCTTACATCGGGAATTATGAAATGTTTTTGGAAAAGAAGGCAGAACGCGAGCAACAGGAAATCCAAAATGAGCAAAAGCATGCCAATACGATGCGAAGGGAACTAGCTTGGCTGAGAAGAGGTGCTAAAGCAAGGTCTACTAAACAGAAAGCCAGAAAGCAACGAATCGAAGAAATGAAGGATCAAACCTTTCATACAAATAAGCAAAGCTTAGATGTTGAGATGGGCGCGACTCGGTTAGGTAATAAAGTACTAGAAGCTATAGATGTAGGTAAATCGTTTAACGAAAAAGCGGTAATACAATCGTTTAACCACTTATTTATTCCAGGGGATCGAGTAGGAATTATTGGACCCAATGGAAGCGGGAAATCCACACTCCTTAACTTGATGGCTGGAAACATAGAGCCTGACGAAGGCTCAATCGATGTAGGACAAACGGTGAAAATAGGGTATTATACGCAAAATAATGTGGATATGGATGAAAATCTACGTATGGTTGATTATATAAAGGAAGTAGCAGAAGTAGTACATACTGCAAAAGGAGAAACGATAACCGCAGAACAGATGCTGGAACGTTTCCTTTTTCCTAGATCCCATCAATACACCTATATACGTCGTCTTTCTGGTGGAGAACGCCGCAGACTTTATTTACTACGAGTCCTTATGGCGGAACCTAATGTACTCTTTTTGGATGAGCCTACGAACGATTTAGATACGCAGACATTAGGAGTGCTAGAGGATTATCTGGAAAAGTTTCCTGGTGTTGTAATCACGGTATCTCATGATCGATATTTTTTAGACCGAGTAGTAGACCAGTTAATCGTATTGGAAAAAGGAAGACTTACTCCGTTTAGCTATTATGGGAATTATTCGGATTTTTTAGATGACAAGAAAGAACAGGTGGCAAAAAAAGAGGAGAGAAAGCAATCGAAGCAAGAAGAACGACCAAAGAAAAAGAAAAAGCTCTCCTATCATGAACAAAAAGAGTGGGACGTTATTGAGGATAGAATTGAAGAAATGGAGGAAGAATTACAAGTAATTGGAGAAGAAATTGCTGTTGCAGGAAGTGATTTAGGAAAAGTGCAGGAGCTCTTCAAGAAACAGAACGAATTGGAAAAACAACTTGAAGAGGCGATGGAAAGATGGGAAGAATTATCTCAACTCGTAGAGGAACTTAAAAATAATTAGTGCGGCATCAATCCTTTGTTGTATTCGGAATTTTATGAAATAATAGACCGTGGTATAGAGAGAAGAAAACGATAATAATTTGGAGGGAAGTTAGTATGGCAGAAAAACAGTTAATGGAGAAATATGCAGAGTTGGCCTTGCGAACAGGTGTGAATATTCAAAAAGGGCAAGCACTTATGATTAATGCGCCGATTGATGGAGCGGAATTTACTAGAATTGTTGCAAAAAAAGCCTATGAACTCGGTGCAAAGAATGTACATATAAACTGGAACGACGATGAGTTAACACTACTGAAGTATCAGTATGCTCCAGATGAGGTGTTGAATGATGTTCCGCAGTGGAGTGTGGACAAACATTTAGAGTTTGCCAAAGATGGTGGAGCTCTTTTAGCAATTCGTTCTACAAATCCTGATTTATTGAAGGATATAGATCCAGAGAAGGTTGCAAAAGCAACAAAGGCTAGTGCAGAAGCGATGAAAGAATTCCGTACATACACGATGAATGACATTATTCCGTGGTCCCTTATTTCTATTCCAACAGGGGATTGGGCACAAAAAATCTTTCCTGACAAATCAGAAGAGGATGCAATAGAAGCACTTTGGGAACAAATTTTTAAAATCGTTCGTGCTGATCTGCCAGATCCCGTTACAGCATGGGATGAGCATAATGCAACATTACGCAAAGCAAGAGCATTCCTAAACAAGAAAAAATATAAAAAGCTTATTTATAAAGCACCTGGAACAGACTTTGAGATGGAGCTACCAGAGGGGCATATTTGGAAAGGTGGATCGGCTAAGAACGCAAAAGGTCTTGATTTCAATCCGAACATTCCAACCGAAGAAGTATTTACACTTCCACATAAGTATGGGGTGAATGGAACGGTTTCGAGTACCATGCCATTAATTTACGGTGGAAACATGATTGATAAGTTCAGCTTAACTTTCAAGGATGGAAAAGTGGTGGATTTTACTGCTGAAAAGGGCTACGATACGCTCAAACATTTATTAGATAGCGATGAGGGTGCTCGTAGATTAGGGGAGGTTGCACTTGTTCCAAATGAATCTCCGATTTCACAATCTGGTTTAATTTTCTACAACACGCTTTATGATGAAAATGCATCCTGTCACATTGCGCTTGGGAAAGCATATCCGACCAATCTTGAAGGTGGAGCAGATATGAATGAAGAAGAGCTAGATAAACATGGTGTGAACGATAGCTTAACTCATGTCGACTTTATGATTGGCTCATCTGAATTGGATATCGACGGTATAACAGAGGATGGGAAATCCGAGCCAGTATTTCGTAAAGGAAGCTGGGCGCTTAACTTCGATGCTTAATGTTTGAATAACATTCCTAGAGGGAACCTTCTATGTAATGCTAATAGTTTTAATAGGAGGGACTATACATGGTAGGACCAGAGGCGCATCTTTCCGGATTTCAAGGAAATCCAAATGAATTTGGAAAATGTAGTAGCTGCGGAAGACTATTAACGAATAAGCAAGAAGAAAAAATGAAGCTTTGTACAGATTGCCAAGAAAGAAATAAAGAGCAAGAATTCATACCAGAAAAATAAAAGGATGCCAGGCTGTTTAAAGCAGCCTGGCATTTTATAGTTCAAAACTTAATATACATAATTCGTTTTACATATATCCATTCTTAGTAAGGATAGCTTTAATTGTTGTATAGGTGTACGCCTCAGGAACAAGATCCTTTAAATCACGTAGCTTTGGTTCCTCTAACTGCTGACGCATTTGTAAAACAACTTCTTCCTGTTCATCATCAAAGAACAAACTCCAATCTATGTCCATTCCTTCTTTAAAACAAGTAAAGAGATGGTTTGTGACGGTTTGCTCGGTAATGTTTCGTAAAGCAGCGATAGAAGGAAGGTCATACCCTTGTTGGAATAGGGTGTAGGATTGAATATGACTAGGTGCTTCCTCATGCTTTTTACTTAGATCCTGATTTCTCTCTTTCCAATTGGCGATGGTTTCTAAAAAGGCTCTGCCGTATTGTTCTAACTTCTTTTCTCCTACCCCTTTAATGAGAAGGAGTTTTTCATCGGAATCTGGTAGATGTCTTGTCATCTCTTTTAAGGTTGCATCGGAAAATAATACATATGGAGGCACTTGGTCTTGCTCAGCCATTCGTTTTCGAAGCATCCGTAATTCTTCAAATAAGGAGACTTGATAGTCTACTTCTGCATGAGGATTTATTTTGATTTGCTGCATCCAAACCTTTTGTTTTCCTTTCAAAACAGGTTCCGCATTTTTTGTTAAAGAAAGAATCGGAAATCGTTCTTGACCAGGTGATAAGAAGTTTTCTGCAATAAGAAAGTGAATGAACTGGGTAATATCTTTTTCTGTATAAGAAGACATTAGTCCGTAAGTGGAGAGACTATCTAGACGGAATTCTTTCACCTTTTTATCCTTAGACCCCTTTAAGACTTTCGCCGTTAGACTGGCCCCGAACCGCTCTCCCATTCTTTTCACACAAGACAATACCATTTGAGCTTCTCTTGTCATATCTGTTTTTTCGCCTTGGTGTGTACAGTTACTGCAAGAACCACAGTTCTTTGAGATAGATTCGTCTTGGAAGTAATCAAGTATGAATGCCTGTAAACACTGCTCCGTATGGCAATAATTAATCATCGCTTGGAGCTTTGCATACTCCTGGGCTTTTTTAGGAGAATCTGCCATGGATTGATCAATAAGAAATTTTTGTAACTGGATATCCTGACCTGCAAATAATAGAATACAGTCACTTGGCTCGCCATCTCTACCAGCCCTTCCTGCTTCTTGATAATAGGATTCAATATTCATTGGAAGTGCATAGTGAATAACATATCGAACGTTCGATTTGTCAATCCCCATACCGAAGGCGTTTGTCGCCACCATAATCGTCTTTTCATCTTGAATAAAGGCGAACTGTTCTTCTTTTCTTTGAGTTTCGGACAAACCGCCGTGATACTTAGCTACTTGAAGCCCTTTCTTTTCTAAAAAGGCATGAACATTGTCCGTTTGTTTTCTTGTTGCCGTATAAATAATTCCGGATTCTAGTTTTCTAGCTTCTATATAAGAAGAAATAAATGACTTTTTATCCTGTCCCTTTACTACTTGGAAAGAGAGGTTCTCTCTTGCAAATCCTGTATTGACAATGTTATCTGAAGAGATAGACAGCAGGGATTGAATATCTGTCATGACTTCCTCTGTTGCTGTAGCAGTCATGGCTGCCAAGACAGGTAAATTCGTAACTTGCTTTAGTGCAGGAACGATGGAACGATAGCTTGGTCGGAAATCATGTCCCCATTGCGAAATACAGTGTGCCTCATCAAAAGCAATTAAGGATAGAGGGATGGAATTGATTGTTTGTATAAACGATTGGGATTCAAACCTTTCTGGTGCAACATACAAAAACTTATAGCTTCCTAATCGAACCTGGGTTAAACGCTCTTGTTGTTCATTGGTGGATAAAGAGCTATTTATAAACGTTGCAGAGATACCAAGGGCTTGTAAGGCATCCACTTGGTCTTTCATTAAGGAAATAAGCGGAGAGATAATAATCGCTGTTCCATCTAGTAGGAGGCCAGGTATTTGATAGCAGATGGATTTTCCGCCACCCGTTGGCATTACGGCTAACGTGTTTTGATTTTCTAGGAGCTGGTCAATGACCGTTTTTTGCCCGTTTCGGAACGATGTGTACCCATAATATTGTTGTAATAAATCTTCTGCTTGTGCGATCATTTAAACCGTCCTTTACTATAATCATTACCATATCGTTAACCCTAGTTTACCGTATTTAAAAGGCGTTGGCTAACAAACATGTACGTGTTTTCGATGTTTAGGTGAACGAAAAAAAGGATAATATAATGTCATATTTAAAAACTAAGAATATAAGCTATTCAGATATAAAAAATTTGGGGGATGGGCAGTCTTCATAAAAGAGACTGCCCATCCATCCTATTGAAATTGGGGAATAGAGGGGGATTAAAAATGATTCACTCTATATCGTTAGAGTTCATGATCATTGGGTTATTAGGAATTGGATCGCAATGGCTTTCGTGGAGATTTCGTATGCCAGCGATTGTTGTGATGTCAATTGTTGGTCTTTTTGCAGGACCAATCTTGGGACTAATGAATCCTGAACAAGATTTTGGCGATTTATATAGTCCTATTATTTCTATAGCAGTTGCTATTATTTTGTTTGAAGGTAGTCTCAATTTAGATATTAAAGACATAAAAGGGCTAGGAAAACCAGTTTTTCGAATTTCTACGTTTGGTGCAGCTATTAGTTGGCTGTTAGGTTCATTGGCGGCCCATTACGTTGCTGGCTTGTCTTTAACCGTATCTTTCGTCATAGGAGCTTTGTTTATTGTAACCGGACCAACAGTTATTTTACCTTTACTTAGGCAATCCAAACTTAAACCGCGCCCTGCTAAGATATTAAAGTGGGAAGGGATTATTGTCGACCCGTTAGGAGCATTATTGGCTGTTTTTGCATTAGAAGTTATCGTGTTCTTTGCAGAGGATGGCGGACATATAGGTTCCCTACTCGTCTTTTGCTTAGCGTCCTTATTTGCAGTTGTGATCGGCGTGTTATGTGGGAAAGGGATTGGATGGATGTTCGAGCATGGCTACATTCCAGAGTTCCTTAAATCGCCAGTAGTATTTACGACCGTAATTGCATGCTTTACGATTGCCGATGAGATTATGCATGAAACAGGATTGCTTGCTGTGACTGCAATGGGAATGACACTTGCGAATATGGGGATATCGTCAATACGCGATATGCGTCATTTTAAAGAAAATTTATCGATATTATTAATTTCTGCCATATTCGTCATGTTAACCGCGTCCTTAACGAGAGAGACGCTGATGGAGATTTTTAACGTAAAGATTATTGGTTTCGTTCTACTTATGTTATTTGTCGTTCGACCACTCTCCATTTTCCTCTCAACCATTCGAACGGATCTGTCAACGGCCGAGAAGCTCTTAGTAGGTTGGATTGCGCCACGTGGGATTGTTGCTTTAACGGTCTCTGGGTATTTTGCATCCGTACTGCTTGATGAAGGATACCAGGATGCGGCGATTATTACCTCGTTAACGTTTGCTCTTGTATTCTTTACGGTTTGCACGCATGGGTTTTCTATTGGTTGGTTAGCTAAAAAGTTAAATCTTGCTGCAGAGGATCAACCCGGTGTAATAATGGTAGGTAGCAATATATTTACAAAGGCATTGGCTGAAACATTTGATGATTTAGATATACCTTCTATTATAGTTGATAGTTCATGGCAGCGTCTCGGTATTGCAAGGAACGCTGGTATTCATGTGTATCATGGGGAAATCCTGTCTGAGCAAACAGAATACCGATTGGATATGACCCCATATGATTATTTAATATCAGCTTCCGATTTTGATTCGTATAATGCGTTGGTATGTACGACATTTGTTCCAGAGTTTGGTCGTAGTAATGTGTTCAAGTTGCCTGTTCAGTTGGATGATGAAAGGGAGGTAAAGGATTTAGTAAATACGATTGGTGGGAGGTTTCTTTTCTCTGATCGTTCCTCCTTAGAAAGTCTCTTTAGCCGAATTGATTCAGGGTATGTATTCAGAAAAACGACGATTACAGAGCAATATACGTACAATCAGTATTTAGATGAACGTGGACAAGATACAACAGTGCTGTTCATCCTGAAGGAATCAGGAGAAATTGATTTTCTGACGAATGAATCGAATCCTAAAGCGGCAGCTGGAGACATTGTCGTAAGCCTAACTCCACCGAGCAAAGAGTTTCATAAGATTTTAGCCAAATTAGAAGAACAAAGAGAAGAAAAGGATAAATAAAGGGGCTTGGACATAACTAAAAAGACAAGCCAAAAAGCCGAACAACAGCCTATACTAGCTCCGGAAAGACTCCAGCGGGAGGAAAGGCTCACCAGCCGCCTGCGGAAAGCGTCGTATATTTCCGGAGCGGGGTATAGGCACTAATCATAATTGTTCGTTTTTTCATTGCTTCCTATACTTTTGTCTCAACCTCTTCTTATTCTAACTCATCTAACTTTTTATTTAATTCCGCAAGTTCCTTTTCTAACGCGTCTAATTGTTGTTCACCGCGTGAAGTATCCCCACCTACGCTTCCCATTTTTTCAAGGTCTGCTTGGATACGGATATAGTCCGACTTTAACTCGCGGATTCTTGCTTCTATTTCATTTCTATTCATTTTTATCACCTCTGCCTTTACCATAGAAAATAGAAGGATAGAAGTCAAATTATCATCCTTCTCTCTTCTTTTTTCTCGTACCTCCAATTATAATGAAGAAAAGAAAGAAGGGATACGATGAGAGTTGTCATAATGAAAGATGTCCAACAATTTAGCGCAAGGATAGAGCCTTTATTGTTGAGAAAAGAAGCATGTAACAACCTCATGCTTGGTATCTTGGAACGAGAAAAGACTTCGCAAAACGGAGAAGTTTTAATGGGGCTAGTGGAGAAGGACAATCACTTTGTGTATGGGTTTATCCAGACACCACCTCACGATTTAGTGCTCCCAGATATTGAGATCCAACCGGACATATTTCCAGTCCTAGCGAGATGGTTCATCGAGAATCAAATAAAACTCCCCGGAGTTATTGGTTCTAGAGAGGTGGCAGATGCATTTGTTCAGGCATGGTCTCAGGAAACGAAGCTTCCTGTAACCTTACATATGGAGCAACTTATTTATCAGCTGACTCATGTCAACGATATCGGCTCTGCACCTGGAAGGCTAACATTAGCAAAAGAAGCAGACAAAGATTTGTATGTGAAATGGATGCAACAATTTGGTCGGGAAACAAATGAGGAAGGCATACAAGATAGGGCACACTCCCTTATCACACACTTTCTGAAAATGAATTCGTTGTTTGTGTGGGAAGTGGATGGTGTACCGGTTTCGATGGTCAATCAATCTCGAAAAACAAAAAATGGTGTAACGATTAATGCCGTGTACACTCCAGACGAATATAAACGGAAAGGATATGCGACTACGAGTGTAACTACCCTTACCCAAAAGCTTTTAGAAGAGGGGAATCGTTTTTGTGCTTTATATACAGACAAAGCCAATCCGACCTCTAACCAGATTTACCAAAGAATTGGCTACAAAACGGTTGGGGATTCTATCGTTTATAAGTTTGGAGACTAGTATTATGGCTGAATTATCATCTTTGTTAAAATCACTTGTACCTCTTCAGGGGAGATGTGTGCTTGGTTTGGATGGCCTGAGTCGCGCAGGGAAGTCTACCTTTGTAAATCAGGTCCAGGTTTGTATAGAAGAAAGTGGACAGGAATGCATGGTCTTTCATATAGATGACTTTATCGTGAAAAGGGAAAATAGATATGATACAGGAAGAGCATCGTGGGAAGAGTATTATTTTTTACAGTGGGACATTGAATGGTTAAAAGATAACTTTTTTGAATTATTAAAAGAAACGTCTTCTGTTTCCTTACCTTACTATCAAAAAAGCGATGACCATGAATGGAAAGAAATTTTGATTCCGGATGATTGTGTGATACTTATTGAAGGGGTATTTTTGCAAAGGAAAGAATGGAGAAGCTATTTTGATTATGTGATATTTCTGGACTGTCCGAGAGAAACTCGCTTTCGGAGAGAGTCTGAACAAGCACAACAGGAAAAAGAAACCTTTGTTCATCGGTACTGGCCAGCAGAGGACTATTATGTGAAAAAGGAAAAACCAATAGAATTTGCTGATTTTGTCATAAAAAACTAAAACTATATCATATGTATAAACAAATGGCATGGATCCCAAAAGGACCCATGCTTTTTTAATATCTATTACAGGGTTTAACTAGATAAAAAGACCTATAGACCTTTTAAAATAGGAGAAAATCAAGTTTAGAAGGTGTGAATTTGGAGTATATAAAACATATCAGGAGGATTTTAGCTCATATGAAGAGATAAAGGAGGTATGCCATTTAGACTCCAAATTTTATGGAATTATCCAAATAAATGAATATTAAGACAGTTTGAGGATAATGAAATATTTCTGTAACATTGGTCTTGTCTTGAAACTCCTGAGCTTCTATCGACCTAAATCGAGGAGGAAACTAGGTTGAAAATACTAAGAGCAATAGATAAATTTGTGCTGAAGTTGGAGGAATTTATTCTTAGTTACTCCATACTTCTTATTGCTGTTATGGTTGTGGGAAATGTATTAAGCCGTGCCATAACAGGTTCTAGCTGGACCTTTTCACAAGAAATAAGCAGATTTGCGATTGTGATAGCGACCTTTATGGGGATTAGCTATGCAGCAAGAAAAGGTCGGCATATAAGCATGTCAGCATTTTTTGATATGGCGCCTTACAAAGTAAGAAAGGCACTTGCAATATTCATCCCCGCTTTTACTGCCTTAGTAATGTTTGTTCTTGCCTATTATTCATCCCTTTATGTGCTACAGGTTCATGAGAGAGGTACCGTAACTTCTTCGTTACAATTACCTGCCATTTATATAACCATCTTCATTCCGATTGGTTTATTTATGGGTGGACTACAGTACCTACGAAACATGTGGGTGAATATTAAGGAAAAAGACATTTACTTAGGTACAGATCTGAAGGATTACAATCAAAATGAGAATCTAGAGGATCAATCATTTGTATAACAAAATTATGGAGAGAGGAAAAACCAAATGGTAGCTCTATTAATGTCCATAATGGTAGTTTTACTACTATTGAATTTTCCGATGATGATACCATTAATCGTAGGTCCGCTCGTTGTACTATGGTTCTTTTTCCCGAACCTGGATCCTATGTTAATGATGCAACAATTGCAAACAGGTATAGAATCTTACGTCCTGCTAGCTGTTCCATTATTTATTTTGGCAGCAGATATTATGACGACAGGGAAAACATCTAATCGTTTATTGGACTTTGTTGGTGCCTTTGTCGGACATCTACGCGGTGGGTATGCCATAACAACTGCAGCCACGTGTACGTTGTTCGGTGCTATTTCTGGCTCCACACAAGCCACCGTTGTAGCTGTCGGTAAACCGATGCGTGAACGATTATTAAAAGCTGGATATAAGGACTCTAGTGCGATTGCACTCATCGTTAATTCCAGTGACATCGCACTTCTAATTCCACCGAGTATCGGAATGATTATGTACGCACTCGTTTCAAATACATCGGTTGGAGACTTGTTTATGGCAGGGATTTTGCCAGGAATCATTGTGTTCCTAGCCTTTTCCATATTTAGTATTCTTTACGCAAAAAAAGAAGATATACCTCTAGCGGACAAAGTGCCGTGGAAAGAAAGATTTCGAATGACAGGGAAAGCGCTTCTGCCTTTAGGGTTTCCTGTAATCGTTGTAGGCGGGATTTATGCCGGTATTTTTAGTGCAACGGAGGCAGCAGGGATTTCTGTGTTATATGCATTTATTTTAGAGGTTATTATCTATCGATCTATTAAGCTAACTCAAATACCGAAAGTAGCTTTATCGACGGGATTAGTTACATCTGCCGTATTTGTTTTAGTTGCGGCTGGTCAAGCCTTTACTTGGGTAATATCGTTTGCGAGAATTCCACAGACGATTACAGAAGCAGTACTAGGACCAGATCCGAGTCAAACGTTTGTACTGATAATGGTTACCGTATTCTTCTTTGTTGGTTGTATGTTTGTAGACCCAATCGTTGTCATTCTTGTGTTAACACCGATTTTCTACCCAGTGGCAGTTAATGCCGGAATTGATCCAATTCACCTTGGAGTGATTATTACATTCCAGGTTGCATTAGGTTCAGCTACACCGCCATTCGGTGTCGACATATTTACGGCCAGCGCCGTCTTTGAAAAGTCCTATTTAGATGTAATACGGGCAACACCACCATACATTATCATGTTGATTAGTATTGCAATATTACTGATTTTTGTTCCAGATATTTCACTCGCCTATCGGTACATCCTACCGTAAATGGCTGAGATGATATAAATTAAAATTTTTTAGGGGGTAATTACCATTTTTAAGAAAAAATATTTCTTTGGATTTCTATCCATCCTTACACTTAGCTTTTTATTAGTTGCTTGTGGTGGAGGAGATGACACATCAGGTGAAGGTAGCTCAGAAGGATCCGATTCAGGTTCTGAAGCAAGTTCAGATATAGAGGCACAAACTTGGCGCTTTGTTACAGAGGAAGTAAAAGGTCAAGTACAATACGAATATGCTGCGGAGTTCGCAAAGCGTATGAAAGAAAAATCAGATGGGAAAATCACCATTGAACCATACGAATACGGTGGTTTAGGTAGTGAAACGGACCAAGTCGAACTACTTCAAAATGGTGGGGTAGAAATGGCTGTCATGTCTCCAGGTTTTACAGGAAACATGGTTAAAGAAGGGCAAATCTTTGCCTTACACTTCTTGTTCCCAGATAGTGTTGAAAAAACACAAGAAATCTTGAATACTAGTGAAGCACTTAATAAAGACTTAGTAGAAAGATATGAAGAGTATAGCATCACTCCACTTTCTTTCTGGACAGAAGGTGCGACGCAATGGACATCTAGTTCTCCGTTAGAAAAACCATCTGACTTTGAGAACTTTAAGATGAGAACCCAAACGTCTCCATTAATTATTAAATCGTATGAAGCGTATGGTGCAGAACCAACTCCTATGAGCTGGAGTGAGCTCTACACAGCACTAGACCGTGGTACAGTAGAAGGTCAAGAAAACCCAATTTTCTTTATTGGGGATGCTTCCTTCAATGAAGTACAAGACCACATGACAATTTCTAATCACAACAACTATGTGGCAATGACGACTGTAAATACAGAATGGTATAATGGTTTACCAGACAATGTAAAAACATTAGTTGACGAAACAGTTGAAGAGATGCAAGATTGGGTATATGACGAGCAAAAAGAACAAAACGAAAAATGGCTAGAAAAAATTAAAAATGATGAAGAACACCCAACAGAGGTTGTAGAATTAACAGAAGAGCAACGTGCAGCATTTAAAGAGCTTGCACTTCCTGTAAGAGACTTCTATAAAAAAGAAGTATCTACTGTAGATGGAGCAATTCTTGAAAAACTTCAGAAAGAAATTGAAGATGTAACTGCGGAATAAAGGATGAAAAAAAGCAACCTAGGTTTAATGGCCTAGGTTGCTTTTTTGATTCCATAGATCTTCCATTCTAAAAGATGTCTTTTTCTCCTTTAGGCTGCTTCCGTCTCCACTCATGATAAAAGTGACTGACGATTGTTTTTAGGACAGCGTATGCTGGGATAATAAACAATAATCCGAAAAAACCAGCAATACTTCCTGCAGCCAGAATCAATGTAATAATGGTAAGTGGATGAAGCTGAAGGACTCGCCCCATAACATTTGGGGAAATGAAATTACTTTCGATCTGTTGGGCTATGAGCATAACAATTATCACATAGACCGCAATCATTGGTTCTTGAATAAATCCGATAATAACAGCTGGTACGGCAGATATAAATGGACCGACAAATGGAATCAGGTTCATAACTAAACCGAATAAAGCCAAGGTAAGTGCATAATCCAGTTTAATAATGACATAGCCAATATATAACATGATCCCGACACAAACACTGACGATTAATTGTCCTTGTATAAAGGAGGATAATGTGTGATTAATTCCTGCCATTAATTCCTTGAAGCTATTCGCTTTTGGTTTACTTAAAAACTTTGAAATGAATGGAACGAGCTTGTCTCCATCCTTTAACATAAAGAACCAGAAGAATGGGATTAAGACAAACGAAAAAACGAACCCAAATAACTGACCGATGAAATTAAGAATGAAGGTAGTAAAATTCTCCAGGTATTTATCTAAGTTAGCTGTTACTTGGTCAATCATATTATCTACTTGTGGTGGGATAATACTTTGATTATCCTGCCAATATTCTACTATTTCTTCAATCCCATCTGCTATATCCGGAATGTTTTTTACTAGACGTGTAAACTGTTGCTGAGCGATTGGGATTATGTAATTGAAGAACAGAAAGACGATAAAAACGAGTAATAAAAAAGTAATAAGGATACTAGCAATTCTAGGAATCTTGTATTTTTCCAAAAACGTTACTAAAGGTAACGTGATGTAGTATAACAACCCTGCTCCCATAAATGGGACAGCTATCGCAGTAAGGTAAGATCCGACGGGTTCAAATATAAATTTAGTTTTTTCTATAAGAAAAATCAAAATGAACACAAGGATAAAGGCTACAAGGGTTTGAAACCATTTTTTATTCGTCAAAAAATCACAACCTCATTATTTTAATTTCATAGATTTCGTTAATTTGTGACGTCTATATTATATAAAAAGACATTCATAAATGATACAGCGTTTAGATCGTATTCTCTATTATTTTTTCCTTGTTATAAATAAAATAAACGAAGAATATAAAACTACGAAAGTAGAATAGAATGCGAATGGTACGTGTGTTAGAATCAAGTAAAAACGGCCTTACAAAAGGAGGATCTATATGACTTGGCAAGATACATACCAAAAATGGGTTTCCTATGAATCACTAGAAGAGCATTTAAAACTTCAATTAGCTGAAATGAAAAAATCCGAAGAAGCAATAGAGGATGCATTTTATAAGGATTTAACGTTCGGGACTGGTGGAATGCGAGGTATGCTTGGACCTGGCACGAACCGAATGAACATATATACGATAAGAAAGGCGGTGGAAGGATTAGCGAATTACTTGATAAAGCACACGACGAATCCACAAGGAAAAGGAGTAGCCGTTTCCTATGATTCTCGTTATATGTCTAAGGAATTTGCAATAGAAACAGCTAAAGTGTTAGGAAAGCACGGCATAAAATCCTACGTATTTTCTAACCTGCATCCTACACCTTCCCTTTCATATGCGGTGCGCCACCTAGGAGCTGCGGCTGGTGTTATGATAACCGCGAGCCATAATCCTCCTGAATATAATGGCTTTAAGGTTTATAATGAAGATGGTGGACAAATGCCTCCTGCTCAAGCGGAGCAATTAATTAAGGAAGTAAACGCCGTAGAAAATGAATTAACGATCCCTTATCTACCAGAGCACGTGCTCAAAGAGCAAGGGCTGCTGCATTGGATCGGAGAAGAAGTAGACCATGCCTATTTAGAACTAGTGAAGAGACTCTCCAGATGGACCACTTCCGAAATAGAACAACCGAAAGAATTAAACATTGTTTTTACGCCTCTGCATGGCACTTCTCATGACCTTGTCCTAAAAGGATTAAGACAAATTGGGTTTGATGCTATACATGTTGTTCAAGAGCAGGCAAAGCCAGATCCTGATTTTTCTACTGTTGATTCACCAAATCCGGAGGAGCACCAAGCTTTTACGATGGCGATGGAACAAGGACTGATATACGGAGCGGATGTTTTGATTGGTACGGATCCTGATGCGGATCGTTTAGGGGTAGCGGTAAAAGATTCAAATGGCTCTTATCAAGTGTTGACAGGAAACCAGCTTGGAATATTAATGTTGGACTATATACTTGCACATTCGACTGAGGAAGACAGAAAAAAGGGGAGGCTGATTAAAACCATTGTCACAACTGAAATGGGGCAAGCGGTTGCTAGTCATTATGGGGTTGAAACCATTAACACTCTTACAGGTTTTAAATTTATAGGAGAAAAAATCAAGCAATTTGAATCAACCGGTGAAAAGTTCTTGTTTGGCTTTGAAGAAAGCTACGGCTACTTAGCCGGAGATTTTGTCCGAGATAAAGATGCTGTACAAGCAGCTGTTATAGCTTGCGAACTAGCCGAGTATTGGAAACGCAAAGGGAAAACACTCCTAGAAGCATTAGAAGAACTTTATGAGCTTCATGGTTACTATTTGGAAGACATGCTCTCTCTTACGTTAAAAGGGAAAGATGGAGCAGAGAGGATTGCGAAGATTATGGAACATATTCGTCTAGCACCATTTAATGAGATTGCTGGCTTACCTGTAACCCTAATGGAGGATTATCAATCGTTAGAAAGAATAAACATGAAGTCTGGTACAAAAGAGACCATTCAATTACCACAAGAAAACGTTTTGAAGTTCTATTTAGATAAGAATAGTTGGGTAGCATTAAGGCCTTCTGGTACCGAGCCTAAAGTGAAGTACTATTTTGGAGTGTCAAGTCATTCAAGAATAGAAAGTGAACGATTATTAGAACAACTGAAAGCTGAAGTAAATCATCGTGTTCATACCATTCTCGAATCCTAACAATTTTAGGTTTAAACAAGGGAGTGGACGGGAATGGTCTTAACGTGAACCAAAATGGTAAAGGAATGAATGTGAATTACTTGACTATTCATGTTTCTATGAATATATTAGAAATAAGTGATATTCCTAAAGGGGAGTAGCTGTACAATTTAAGTCGTCATTTCGAGATTTGTTTCTCCGGCTTAATTGGCAACGGACGTTGTTAGCGAGACCTTTACCCACTGGGTAAGGGTCTTTTTTGATGGCCTTTACCGTAACTGGTGGAGGTCATTTTCTATTTAAAGGAGTGGTTGGATTGGAATTACAGTTATTGCTTGAATATGGCTGGGTACTTATCGTGTTAGTTGCACTTGAAGGGTTGCTAGCAGCGGATAATGCATTGGTACTTGCGATTATGGTGAAGCACTTACCAGAGGAGCAAAGGAAGAAAGCATTATTCTACGGACTGCTAGGTGCGTTTGTATTAAGATTTGGTTCTTTATTTGTTATTTCATTTTTAGTAGATGTTTGGCAAGTTCAAGCGCTTGGTGCTGCATACTTACTATTTATCTCATTTAAGAATCTTTATAGCTATTGGAAAAAAGGACGAACAGAAGACGATAGTAAGGTAAAAGAAAAAACGGGAGGTGGCTTCTGGGCTACCGTGTTTAAAGTAGAATTAGCGGACTTAGCTTTTGCGGTGGATTCTATCTTAGCTGCCGTAGCATTAGCTGTTACGCTTCCGGAAACGGATTTTGCAAGCATAGGTAGTCTAGATGGTGCTCAATTTGCTGTTGTGTTGGCAGGTGGCATGATCGGGTTAATTATCATGCGTTTTGCTGCAAATGTTTTTGTGAAACTACTTCATTCTAGACCAGGTTTAGAGGTAGCTGCGTTTGTTATCGTTGGTTGGGTTGGGGTAAAGCTTGTTGTTAGTGTGCTAGCACATGAGTCCCTACACATCCTACCGCATGACTTTGCTCATTCGACAGCCTGGAAGCTAATATTCTATGGTGTACTGGTGGCTATCGCAATAGCGGGATGGTTCTTATCCTCTAAAATAGAAGAGGCGGACCAAGAAGAGGAATTAGAGGTAGAGCGAGAAAGAGAACAAGCACATTAATAAAAATGAACCTAGATACGAGTATCTAGGTTCATTTTTTAATCTGAAGATTCATAGACGATTCGTTTCGTTTTGCAGTTGATGCTGTGATGTTGAGTCGTTGAGGTTAGTCGTAGAATGTTCTGTTTCCTAGGGTAACGATTATGTACATACTGAAAATGATACTCTTGAAGATAATAACGCAAACCTTTCTTTTGTCTGTGCCTTTTTAACTCAAGAATCTCTTTTACTTTCGGTAATGTGTACCCTATTGTTCATCCCACCCTTTTCTTTATTCTCTTCTAGTTTATCGTATTAGAGAACGGGTGGCTATATGACAACACAAGATTATTGTGAAATGTTTGAGAAGCGAAAGGATCTTATGTAAAATCGTGCTTAAGAACGGTACGAGTTGAGAAACGTAAAGAACGAAAAAGAAGGGAAGTCTTATAAATGACATTACATCATTTTCACTTACAAGCGGATTGGCCAGGTGGACGAAACAGTGTAGGAAGAATAGCTGCTGGCAATCTAAAGACCACCATATCTATTCCGCCAGAAATGGATGGGCCTGGAGAAGGGACGAATCCAGATGAAATGCTATTGGGTGCTGCCGCAACTTGCTATATTATTACGCTTGCCGCAATGATTGAACGTGCAAAGCTTCCTCTTCATTTTATGGATTTGAAATCGGAAGGACAAGTGGATGTAACAAATGGCGTGTTTACGTACAAGAAAATTATTCACAGACCTACCGTTCAATTGGCATCAGAAGCAACGAGTGCAGAGCTAGAAAAGCTCAAAAAATTAACGAAGCTTGCAGAGGAATCTTGTATGATTTCACGAGCTATAAAAGGGAATGTAGAGCTTGAGTTAGAGGCGAATGTTAGCATCGTTAATTAGGGATAAAACGGAGTAGAAGTTCAAGGTAGTAGGGATTCATCCTACTATTCATTTTATCTCGATTATGAAATAATAAGAAGTAGGAGGCGACTATAATGGCAAAACAGGAATTACTTCAGAAATATGCAAAATTAGCAATTAAAACAGGTGTCAATCTTCAAGAAGGACAAGGCTTAATCATTAATGCTCCAGTGGAATCAGCGGAGTTTGTTCGTTTAGTTGCAAAGGAAGCCTATGCAGCCGGTGCAAAAAACGTACACTTGGAGTGGAGTGACGAAGATCTTACATATTTAAAAATGAAGCATGCTCCAATGGAAGTGTTAGAAACGTTTCCTGAGTGGAGAAAAGATGCATTAGTTGAAATGGTAAAGGATGGATATGGACTTTTAACGATTTATGGCCAAAACCCTGACTTACTAAAAGGGATTGATTCGGCCAGAATTGCGGCTACAAATAAAGCTTCTGGAGTTGCGCTAAGTGAATATCGTGATTATATTATGAACGATAAAGTTTGCTGGTCGATTGTAGGCTATCCAACAGCTTCATGGGCTCACAAAGTATTCCCAGAACTTTCGGAGGAAGAAGCAGTTGAAACACTATGGGATAACATTTTTAGTATTTCCCGTGTGGACGTAGACGATCCGATTCAAGCATGGAAAGAGCATAATTCTACATTAGAGAAAGCACGTAACTATTTAAATGAAAAACAATATACACAATTAATTTATAAAGCAGAAGGTACAGATTTAACCATTGATCTACCTGAAGGGCATATTTGGCATGGTGGATCTACAAAATCAGTAAAAGGGATAGAATTTAATCCGAACATGCCGACAGAAGAAGTATTTACAATGCCCCATAAATATGGAGTGAATGGGACAGTATCTAGCACAAAACCGCTTAATTACGGTGGGAATTTAATTGAAAACTTTAAGCTTACCTTTAAAGATGGAATCGTTGTAGAATATTCCGCAGAAGAAGGGGAAGAAACCTTAAAAACACTTTTAGAATCGGATGAAGGTGCGAAAAGATTAGGAGAAGTGGCACTTGTTCCGAATGAGTCCCCGATTTCTCAATCCAACATTATCTTTTTCAATACGCTATTTGATGAGAACGCGTCTTGTCACCTTGCGTTAGGAAAGGCGTATCCAACGAATATTGAAAACGGGCCAAACTTTTCGAAGGAAGAAATGGACCAACACGGTGTCAATGACAGTATTGTACATGAAGACTTCATGATGGGTTCTGCTTCCTTAGATATTGATGGAGTAACGAAGGACGGAAAATGAGAAGCTATTTTTAGAAAAGGTAGCTGGGCTATTTCTTTCTAAATTCCAATGAGGAAAACGAATTTGAAACCCGAGCTACTGTCGAATTGATTAAAGAAAATTCGAGGTAGATCGGGTTTTTCTCATTGTTGCTTAACATTTAATTCCTATGGTTTCATGCTCGTAGTGGTGAATTCGCGGAGTAGTTTTAGGTTCTGTTTACCTCTTGCTTGATGATAGGTAATAAACGGACACCCTTTTTCTTTAACACGTTCTACAACATTCTGAATAGTGAATTGGCTTGGTTGAAGTGCTTCTGTCACCTCATCCCAAAACAGTGGAGTAGAGACCGTTCCATTTTCGGTTTTTCTTGGGGAATAGGGAGAAACTAAGGTTTTGTCTTTCCCGTGTTGAATATAATCGATATATAAACGATTCTTCCGATTTTTCTTTAATCGTTCAGTTGTGAATAAATCTGGGTATTTGTTTTCTAATAACAGCGCTAATGCCATCGTAAATTGTGCCGTTTCTTCATAGGACAGGCTTTTTTCTGGAATCGGGATATAAATTTGTAGCCCTTTATTTCCTGACGTTTTAACAAAAGCAATTAAGTGGAGGTGGTCTAACAGCTCTTTGATAAGCTGGGCTGCAAAAACAGCAATAGAAAATTCCTCTACCGAGGGTGGGTCTAAGTCAAACACAATTTCGTCCGGATAATCGTCCCCGATTTTTTGAAACGGAACATGGTATTCCATTGCACCATGATTCCCAAGATATAATAGGCCTTCTACATCTCTACATACCTGTAAAATACCATCCTCTGTCTTCGGTCCAGCCAATCGGTCTGGCGCATAGGAAGGTAAGTGCTTTTGATAAAAAAATTCCCCTTCTACACCATCTGGACAGCGAATTAATGTTAATACTTTATTTTTTAAAAAGGGGAGCATATAAGGTGCAATGTCTCGTAAATAAAGGAGTAAGTCTAATTTTGAAAACTGAGGTGTTGGCCAAAACATCTTATCCTTTTTTGTTAAATCAAGATCCTCTGGAAACATGGCTAGGTTTTCCGCTATCGTTTGTAGGGTGCACTCCTCTGGCGTTATATCAAGCCGAAACTGGTGGAATTCTGGTTCGCGAAGATCATCATCCTTAACGCCTAAACAGTGAACTTCACAACAAATAGCCGGAGCTAAGTGCCATCTGTCTCCTTTTTTTGTTCCGTTTTTGGACACGAACTGTTTTAATGTAGCTAACTCTGTGTCAGGTATGCCATGCTTAAATTTACCTAACGGATGAATGACATCGTTTTTATATACGGATAAGGTAAAGTAACCATTTTTTTGATCATAACCTGTGATAAATCCTCGAATTGTCCGCCAGTTCTTTATCTTAAACCAATCCCTGTGGCTTTTCCCTTCTATGTACGTACTGGTTAGCCGTTTTGCTACGATTCCCTCGCCCTTTTCTTCTGTCACTAAAAACCATAGGTGTGAAGGGTCTGAGAACGTATTTACATAACCGATTCGTTCCCCCCACAAGACGGTGGGAGTGGGTAGAATAGATTGAAAAAAGACTTCCAGTTTTTGTTTTCGTTGTGAAAAGGCTTCGTTTAGCAGTGTTTTTCCCTTCCACCGCAGGATGTCAAAAGCTAGGAAATGGGCAGGGCGCTCCTTAGCTGCGTCTGCGATTTTCGCCTTAGCTTTAAGTCTTCCACGCTGCTGTAGCAAGTAGAAATTCGATTGAAGCTTCGTATTTAAAATGGCGATTTCTCCATCTAATTCAATAGGTAGGAATGGTAAGTATTTTTCCAAATTCTCCTCTACATAGGAGATAATTTCAGGAAAATTTGCAGATAAATTCACTTGATTTCGACTGACCAATTGGATGGAGCTGACATCAATGTGTAAGGATGCTCGAAATCCATCATATTTTACTTCATACCCCCATTCTTTTCCTTGAGGGATATCCGTGCTTGGTATTGGCTGCATCATATCCTTCATCCTCTCCTTTTTCCACTAGTGTGTCAGGTTGTAAAGATTCTTAGTCATAATGTAGACATTATTTAGCCAAACTAAGCCAAAAAGGAGAGTGGATATATGCACACAATGTGGAAAGGAACGATTAGTTTTGGACTTGTCAATATCCCAGTAAAGCTTCATGCAGCAACAGAAGATAAGGATATTAAGTTACGACAGCTTCATAAAGAGTGCCAATCCCCAATTAAGTACGAAAAGGTATGTCCAGTTTGCGACCGGGAAGTCAAACAAGAGGAGATTGTGAAGGCGTACGAGTATGCCAAAAATAAGTTTGTCATGTTAGACGAGGAGGAATTAGAAAACCTCCGTAAAGAACAAACAGATAAAGCGGTGGAAATTGTTGATTTTGTCAAGTTAGAAGAAATTGATCCCATTTACTTTGAAAAGAGTTATTATCTTTCTCCGAACGAAGGTGGAGGAAAAGCTTATACGTTATTAAGAACTGCTTTAAAGGATACAGGGAAAATTGGTGTCGCAAAAATGATGATTCGTTCAAAAGAACAATTAGCTGTCATTCGGGTTTATGAAAACACATTAGTGGTGGAAACGATCCACTATCCAGATGAAGTTCGTAGTGTTGCAGATGTACCGAATGTTCCTGCAGAATCCGAAGCGGTGGAGAAGGAATTAGCAACCGCTAAAATGCTAATTGATCAATTGACTACCGAATTTGATCCGGAAAAATACAAAGATGATTACCGAACAGCGTTAATAGAGCTCATCGAAGAAAAGAAAAATAATAATCAAACCGCGACTGCTAAGGACAAACAAGTGCCTAACAATGTGACGAGCTTAATGGACGCATTAGAAGCTTCTTTAGACCGAGCGAAAAAGACGAAGCCAACTTCTCCGAAGAAGCCGGCAGGAAGGAAGAAAACCACAACTACAACGAAAAAAACAAGAAAACAAGCATAGTGGAAAAGGTCTTTCTATTTAGTTAGAAAGACCTTTTTTTCTTTGCTAAGGATAAAGCATGGTGGCGATGAATATCATGAATGGGGGACTCGTCCGATTCACTCAATACCACGTTACAAACATTTCAAATGGTTTTAAATCTATTAACAAACTGGTAACAACCGCAATAAAAGGATAGGTAGGAATCGAATGAATATGACAGAGATAACAAGGTATTTTATGACTTTAAGAAAAGGACTGAGAAGCTTATGCAACGTAATGCGTACTTAGACAATGCGAAGGTACTTCTGATTACGCTGGTCGTCTTTGGTCATGTAATTCAGCCTTTTACTTCTGATTCAACGACAGTCCACGTATTGTATCAGTGGATTTATACGTTTCACATGCCATTGTTTATCATGTTATCAGGATATTTTGCAAGTGGCTCAAGTAAGCCTGGTTATGTGAAAAAGCTTGGGAAA
The DNA here is from genome assembly GCF_007301515.1 of Radiobacillus deserti. GTDB lineage: Bacteria > Bacillota > Bacilli > Bacillales > Amphibacillaceae > Radiobacillus > Radiobacillus deserti. The sequence continues at coordinate 3,220,048 of NZ_CP041666.1, read as the reverse complement.
AAATTAATCGTACCTTATTTATTATTTCAAATGATTTACAGCCTTTATTACTACTCCATTGGGAGAGATAACTGGGTAGAACCTCTTTTTTACCCACACTGGGCGCTATGGTTCTTAATTAGCTTGTTTTCTTGGCATATTTTATTGATTGCTTATAAACGATTAGATGCAAGGGTAGCCATTCCTTTAGCGGTCGCAGTAGGGATTGGAATAGGGTATATCGATTTCTTTGGCCATTATTTCAGTATTTCTAGAACATTTGTGTTTTTCCCGTTCTTTCTAATCGGATACTATATGAGTGAAAAGCATCTACATTTGTTAAGGAAGAAGCAAGCCAAGATTGCAGCCGCCATGCTCTTCATAGTAGTAGCAACCATCATTTATGTAACACCAGATTTTTCAACCGATTGGCTGCTAGGGTCCAAGTCTTATTCTACATTAGACGCTGAAAATATTGGGGGAGTTGCTAGAATAGGTGTTTACGGTGTTGCGGCCTTCATGTCCTTTAGTGTGCTTGCGTGGATACCGAGTAAGCGCTACGTATTTACTAAGTTTGGTGTTACAACGATCTATGTCTATTTGTTGCATGGTTTTTTCATTCAATTTTTCAGAGAAGCAAACTGGTTTGCTGTGAACCATGTCATGGATATTCTTGGGCTTTTCGTAATCTCTATCGCCATAGTCTGGCTTTTGAGCAGTAAATGGGTAACCGCAATGTTTCAACCGGTTGTTGAAGGGAAAGCTACGAATCTTCGTGACATGTGGGCGGAACGATGGAAAAAAAGAGCTGAACAGAACCATAGAAGAGAATTGTTTGAACAGAAGTAAAAAAAGAACGCGGGTCATCCGTGTTCTTTTTTTGAAAAGTTATAAATTTTTTCAAAAAAGGTTTAAGAAGAAAAAATATCGGGTAATTGTACATCTAGCGTATTTTATAAAGGTAAACGTAAAGGGAAGACAATCGTTTTACCACTTCAACTCTATTCTAAAAAAGAAAATAGGACAAATAACACAGGTATTTTGCAGGAATTTCACATTTTTTTCAGATTTTTGTTGAATAATCGAAATTATTATAGTTGAATAAGAGTAGAGATAGAGTCTAAAAATTTATTGGGATATAGTGGTGTAAGCGTTTACATTCGTGTTTAGGGGGAATTATGCAGTGATGAATTTTTCAACATTTTTAGAAGAATTTAAACAGCAACTAAGTCGTGAGCTCCAGGATAACGAATTGGAATTTATTAAGTGGATGTATGAAAATTATAAAGAAGAACAATCCACCTACAATCATTGTTGAATTGAGGATTAGTTTTGTAATACCTGTGATTCGATTTGCCCTATTTGCTACCGCTATCCATGAAAACAGTACATAATATTGATTTTGAAAGAACTCGCGAATGCTCCCTTTGTTCGTGAGTTTTATTATGTCTTTAAGGAAGACTACTTATGTTATACTAAGCTAGGATGTAGAAGGAGGAAATTCAATTGCCGATACAAGATGAGTCCGTATTGCGAAAAATGGAAGCAGAAATACAAAAGGCCCTTCAATCTAAAAATCATTCTGGTAAGTTAAGAGAACATGTTCGTGCTGTAAAATTGATGGCAGATTTAATACTGGACGACCAACAGACATGGACCGAAGGAGAACCGATTCCACCTATGCCTGCACCATCTCAAACCGAAAAGGTTCAGCTGTCAAATGGAGAACGACTAAAAGATGAGGACGCAAATGGAGATTCTATTTTTGATTTTTAATAAAGGGTGAGTGAGGAATGAAACTAATTTTCTTATTAGGTGTCCTTAATGGATTTTTAGCTGTGGCATTGGGGGCATTTGGAGCACATGGATTAGAGGGGAAGCTCTCTGAGAAAATGATTAAAACATGGGAAAAAGCAGTCACGTACCAAATGTTTCATACAATGGCATTATTCGTGACTGGTATTTTGATGATGAAATCTCAAGTTTCTAGCTTAACAGCAGCTGGTTGGATGTTCTTTATTGGGATTCTTTTGTTTTCAGGAAGTCTTTACATTTATTCCACCACTGGAATCAAGATGTTGGCTATGATTACGCCAGTTGGTGGCTTGGCATTCTTAATTGGCTGGGTAATCCTTGGACTTGCAATCACTAAATTATTTTAAAATAAAGATAGATAGAAACTAGGATGATGATACAGGCACGTACCATTTGTAAAAGAAAATGGGGACCACGCTGTTTCTTCCATTCAATGATTCCTTCAAATACAAAGCTAAAAGCCAAGGTTAATAAGGCTAAAAGCATAAGGGAGTAATCCCCCTTCACAATAGCGAAACCACCAAAGATGATGGAAAGTACGGTCATAAATAGCTGAAGACTAGTAAATTTCTTATATGGATCTTTCATACTTATTCCTCCTTATAGAAATAGAAAGCCCTTGTCGCGGAATCGCGGCAAGGGCTTTTTTTCCGTGAAGTGAACAAACGATTATCTTGGAGGATAAGCAAGCAATTGATTGCCGGGAGCTGCACCATACGGATATTCGTAGTTGATTTCTTCGTCGAATGTGACATAGTCTAAATAAATCATTGGGATCAGGAAACGGTTTTCTGTTTCGGGATCACTAAGTATAAGGTGGTCTCGCCCTGCTGCTTCAATAATGCCAGTAAACACCTTGGAATTATTATCAAAAGATGCGTAAACAACTGCTAATTTTCCTTTGTTTAATCGCAGGATGTTTTCGATGTAGGATTCTTCAATTGGCAACATTCCTGGTACAGATGCTGCCGGTCCTGCTGGAGGAACTTGCACTCCTGGTACTGGACCATAAGCAGGTGTTCCTGTTGGATAATAAGGTTGTGTAGGTACGGCTTGTGCTTGTGGAGCTGGTGCTTGTGCTTGTGCTGGTGTTGGTGTAGGTGGTGTAGGTGTATAACCATATCCAGTAGCTTGTGGTGGTGTTTGATAGTACTGTGGTGGCACATTTCGGTTTTCTTCTTTACTCATTCAAACATTCCCCTTTCGAATTTGTTAGTTTATGAGGTGGGAAAACATAAGTTTTCCTATACTTATTCGTAGTCGTGAAAATCAAGATTAGAACATTTTTTATTAGGAATACACATTTGGACAGACTGATTGTAGTGGTGAATAAAAACAATGGGACTTATGGCGACCTGAATTCCATTGGTTAAACCACTGTGCAGGACAGGACCCAGAAGGTTTGAAAAACCATAAAGAATAACTAGCGGGATGATACTTCCTACCATTTATTACTTGCCGAGCTAGCTTTATATCCTGGTCTCTTGCCCGCTGATAAAAATAACCTTTTTGTGTCGCTTCAAACCCACCTGGACTTTGGAAAACCATGTCTCTTATAGAGGTCAATTTCGTAAAGTCTAGACAATCTGATCGAACACGATTCACGCCTGTATTCCCTACCATTAGCATTCCTAGTTTTCCATCGCCTTCAGCTTCAGCTCTCATTAAACGAGCTAATAACTTAACATCCTCTTCCGTATGTCCAACAACAGCCATGATGTCACCTCGCTTGAAGAAAGACGATTGAGAAAAATAAGTTCCTCTCGCAATCCTCTACCACCATACCTATGCAAGACTTCATAGGGATATGTGTAGAATAAAAGAAGGACAACTTGTTTATCTGCAAAATTAGAGAAAAAAAGCCACAGTCTGTACAGACTGTGGCTTGTGATTCTAAATTATATAGAAAAATACGTTTCGATTTCGTCTTTTTTCAAGATATTTCCTACATAGAAAGGACCAAACTCCCCGTATCGAGCAGTTACCTCATCAAATCTCATTTCATAAACAAGTCGTTTAATATCTAAGGCATCATGGGCAAACAAGGTAACGCTCCATTCCCAATCATCAAGTCCCATCGACCCTGTAATAATTTGACGGATTTTACCAGCATATTTTCGACCTGTCCTACCATGCTCATACATAAGTTTCTGGCGGTCCTTCATTGGAAGCATATACCAGTTATCGTCACCTTGACGACGCTTGTCCATTGGATAGAAGCAAATATGATTCCATTTCGGTAAAACAGGCTTCAAGCGTGCTTGTACCTCCGGATTTTCTTCTGGGTTTTCTCCCTCTTTTGTCATGTATTTAGAAAGCTCGACGATAGAAACATAAGAATATACTGGTTTTGTGTACTCCGCAAGCTTGCTCTTATTAAATGTAGTTTCAATTTCTTGAAGCTCCTTCATGGTTGGACGAAGGACCATAGAGATTAAATCTGCTTTTTGTCCAACAATCGTATAAACGGCATGACTGCCACCTCGATTTTTTTCAGTAGCTTCCCAATCTGTAAGAAGCTCCTCAAATTCCTTTAATGCGGATTGACGTTCTTCATCGGAAGCAAGCTTCCAAGAAGACCAATCTATTGTACGTAAATCGTGTAAACAATACCAACCATCCATGGTTTCGACTGCTTCTGCCATGTAGTATCTCTCCTTCTCTGTTATCTTGTTTTTAATATAACATAATTAGGGAATGATAATCATTAAGTCAGTCTTTCCAAAAAATATCGTGTAAAATCAAACAATTGCTTATGTATCAAGGTATATAACAGGTTTTCATTAAATGCTTATATAAAAGAGTCATGAAATAGTCAATAAATGTTCAAAATTTCACAAATTATTTACTTTTGTTATATTAAAAAAAAGCGTAGTATATAATACAGAAACGAATTTTGGAGGGTTAGTTATGTCAGATTTATTTGATAATTTAAAAACAAAATTGGAAGGAAACACCAAGAAAATCGTGTTTCCGGAGGCATTGGATGAAAGAGTTCTTCGTGCGGTAAGCTCCTTGAAAAAGGAGGGAATTGTAGAACCTGTATTAATTGGTGAAGAAGATAAAGTGGTACAGAAAGCAACTGATTTTGGAATAGACATCACTTCGGTGCAAATTGTAGACCCTCAGCAATATGCCAATTTTGATCAAATGGTAGCTAGCTTTGTGGAAAGAAGAAAAGGCAAGGCTACAGAAGAACAAGCGAAAGAGATTCTTTTAAATGTAAATTACTTTGGGACGATGCTTGTGTATATGAAGGAAGCGGATGGACTAGTAAGTGGAGCGACACATTCCACGGCAGACACCGTAAGACCAGCTTTGCAAATTATTAAGACAAAAGCAGGTATTAAAAAGACGTCTGGTGTGTTCATCATGGCTCGTGAAGAGGAAAAATACGTATTTGCAGACTGTGCCATCAACATCGCACCAGATAGTCAAGACTTAGCGGAGATTGCATTGGCTAGTGCAGACACAGCAGCGATGTTTGACATTGATCCGAAAGTGGCAATGCTAAGCTTTTCTACGAAAGGCTCGGCTAAATCAGAAGAAACAGAGCGAGTTTCTCAAGCGGTTTCCATTGCAAAAGAACAAAACCCTACCCTAGTTCTAGATGGAGAATTTCAATTTGATGCAGCATTTGTTCCTTCTGTTGCAGAAAAGAAGGCGCCTGATTCTGTATTGAAAGGGGACGCTAATGTATTCATTTTCCCTAGCCTAGAGGCAGGAAATATTGGATACAAGATTGCGCAACGTTTAGGGAGTTTTGATGCAGTTGGACCAATTCTTCAAGGGTTGAATAGTCCTGTTAATGATTTATCAAGAGGCTGTAATGAAGAGGATGTATATAAGCTTGCCTTGATTACAGCAGCACAATCTTTATAGTAGAGGAGAAGAGGCTGGGACATAACGAAAAATATAAGCCGAAAAGCCGAACAACAGCCTATACTAGCTCCGGAAATATACGTAGACTCCTGCGGGGAAAAGGCATCGGTGAGACCCCACCGTGCGTCAGCACGAGGAGGCCCACCAGCCGCCCGCGGAAAGCGTCGTATATTTCCGGAGCGGGGTATAGGCACTATTTATAATTGCTCGTTTTTTCATTGCTTCCTTTATAATGGGGGGGACAGGAGGAATGCAACGTGCATCATTTTATTAAAGAGGTACATCTACATCGTTTACATATGGCTTTGAAATATCCATTCGAAACGAGCTTTGGGTCGGTGGATAATAAAGATTTTTTTATCGTTGAGGTAGTGGATCAAAATGGAATCAAAGGCTATGGGGAATCCGTTGCATTTACTGCACCTTGGTACACAGAAGAAACCACGGAGACGACAAAATATATGTTAGAAGAGTTTTTGATTCCATTACTGCTTGGGTCAGATTGGAATCACCCTGGGGAGCTTACGCGAATTTTTGGATCTGTACAAAAAAATAATATGGCAAAAGCGGCATTAGAAGGTGCGGTATGGGATGTTTATGCGAAGCAAAACCGAACGTCTTTAGCAGAAATGTTAGGTGGGACGAGAGAACGGGTAGAGGTCGGTGTTAGTATTGGCATACAGCCAACGATAGAAAAGCTAATCAGCGTTATCGAAAAAAACGTAGCTGCTGGGTACAAACGAGTAAAGTTAAAGGTGAAGCCTGGTTGGGATGTTGACATGCTAAAAGAGGTAAGAAGTGTTTTCCCGACCCTTCCTATTATGGTGGATGCGAATTCAGCATACACATTGGAGGATGTTGAGCATTTAAGACAATTTGATTCGTATAACCTTTTGATGATGGAACAACCCTTAGGCCAGCATGACTTAGTGGATCACGCAACCTTACAAAAAGAGCTTAGTACTCCGATATGCTTAGATGAAGGCATCACGTCCTATACAGATGCAAAAACGGCTATTGCTCTTGGCAGCTGTCAAATCATGAATATAAAAATAGGAAGAGTCGGGGGTATTACAGAGGCAATCCGAATACACGATTTATGCAGGCAACACAATCTTGCTGTCTGGTGTGGAGGAATGCTTGAGTCGGGGGTAGGGCGTGCCCATAATATCGCATTAGCAAGTCTGCCACAATTCAAGCTGCCAGGGGACATATCTGCATCCACTCGTTACTGGGAGCAGGATATCGTGAAACCGGAGGTTATGATGAATAATGGCTTCATCCAAGTTCCGAACGGATATGGGATTGGATATGAAATAGACTGGGATGTGTTGAATGAATTCAAGGTAGAGACCACGTCTTTTTCAAAATAGTTGGCCCTTATATTTATCAGCGATTTTTTTCTGATTTCAGCGAAAAAATCAGGATAACAGCGATTTTTTCGATATATCAGCGTTTAAAATTATATCGGCGCTTAAAGGCTAGATATGAGCGTTTTATTAAAAATCGCTCATATTATCCCCCTTCATAATCTTCATCTCGAAACCAATCGAATATTTTTCTATTGCGATCCTTCATTTGCTCTAATCGCTGCTTGTACGATTCCATTTCATCTGTTCGTAATTTGTCAGACTCAATCGGTACTTGTAGTTGGTCTAGTGTTTGAATGAGTCGTCTCTTGACTTCCCCTACTGTAACAGACTTCTGAAGTAATTGTTGCAAAGATGCCATCGTGTCAGGATCAACATCTGGGTACGAGAATTTTCCTTTTTCCCCTTGTAAACCAATTGCATAAAACTGTCGGATTAGTTCAGCGCGTGCTTTTCCGTCTCCTTCCACACACAAATATATTTGAACAGCAGTCCCGTTCTTGACTCTCCGTTGCGAAATGCCTGCGAACTTTTTCCCGCCAATACTAAGGTCATAGTCACCGGGACAATAGGACCCGACCACTTCAAATGCTTCTATATTTGTAGTGAGGTCTTGGAACATCGCTTGGATAAAGGAAACCATCGCTTCATAGCCATCGTGGATACTGACAGCCTTAGCATCAGGTATTAATAACGATACATTTAGTACTCCACGATCTAATACAACTGCTAGGCCTCCTGAATTACGCACCACTACATCATATTCCTTGCTTCTTAACCAATCCGTTGCTTCCTTTACATAAGGTAAGCGGGCATCCGGTATTCCTAGTACAATTGTTTGATCATGGACCCATAAACGTGCAGCAGGATGGGATGTTTGATTACTGATAGAGATTGCTAACGCATCATCCACTGCAAAAGAGTGAAGTGCTTTAAAATTCGGATTTAATGCACTTTGATCTATGAGTCGAAACGCAGAAGCGTTAAAAAAAGTTTTCCAATCGGTCATGGTGTATATCTCCTTTTGCTCCAGATATAGATAGAATCTATTACGCTATACGATAGGGTTGTTTTTCATTCTCCATATTATTATAGCAAAGTCCTACTTTTTCTGAGAAATCCATTTAGGTATAATGGGAAGTATTATATAATAGAAACTAAATTGTCTAATAAAGCTGTCGGTTAGCCGAATTTGTCGACTTGATTACATACTAGGTAATAGAGAGGAAAAGCGCATGTCTTATAAAACGGAACAATTACATGAAGAAAAAGTGTTTAAAGACCCCGTTCATCGCTATATTCATGTGAAGGATCGTGTTATTTGGGATCTGATAGGTGCAAAAGAGTTTCAAAGACTAAGACGAATTAAACAGTTAGGTACAACGCACCTTACCTTTCATGGGGCAGAGCATAGCCGTTTCAATCATTCACTAGGTGTATATGAGATTGTACGACGCATTATTCAAAATTTTGAAGGACGACCGAATTGGAATCCAGCGGAAAGAATTTTATGTCTTTGTGCGGCGCTACTTCATGATCTAGGCCACGGTCCCTTTTCTCATTCCTTTGAAAAGGTGTTTAGATTAGACCATGAAGATTTTACAAGGAAAATTATTCTTGGCAAAACAGAAGTGAATGCCATTTTAAAGCGTGTGGAGCCAGATTTCCCTCAACAAGTGGCTGATGTTATCAACAAAACATATGAGGACAAGCTTGTTGTAAGTCTCATTTCCAGTCAAATAGATGCAGATCGTATGGATTATTTACAGAGGGACGCATATTTCACTGGCGTAAGCTACGGTCATTTTGATATGGAACGTATTCTTAGAGTGATGAGGCCAATGGAAGATCAAGTTGTAATCAAAGAGACTGGTATGCATGCGGTAGAAGACTACATTATGAGTCGCTATCAAATGTATTGGCAGGTGTACTTTCACCCTGTTACGCGTAGTGCGGAAGTTATACTATCGAAAATATTGCATCGTGCCAAGCACTTATATGAGGAAGGCTATCAGTTTGCTTTAGAGCCAACCCATTTCCTCTCTTTCTTTTCAGGAGAAGTGGAGCTGGAAGAGTACATAGAGCTAGATGAATCCATTGCACTCTATTACTTCCATATGTGGCAGCGAGAGAATGACAACATTTTAAAGGATTTATGTGATCGGTTTATGAACCGTCGCCTATTTAAATACATCGAGTTTAACCCTAATTTGCAAATGAACGAATGGATGGAGCTTTTTTCTTTGTTTAAAGAAGTAGAGATAGATCCCGATTATTATTTAGTTGTGGATTCCTCGTCTGACTTACCGTATGACTTTTATCGACCAGGAGAGGAAGAGGAACGCCTCCCGATTCATTTGTTGTTGCCAAAAAACAACGAACTGAAGGAGTTATCTCGTCAATCGGATATCGTTGAATCCATTTCTGGTAAAAAAAGAACAGATCATAAGCTTTATTTTCCATTAGATTTGTTAGATAAAATTTCAGATGATCATCAGGGGAAGACACGGATTTTTGAAATACTGTTTGGATAAGGAGAGGGTTTATCGTGCTTGAAAATCACGCAAAGTTAATCCAGTTTTTTTCTGTATCGGACGAATTAGTAGGGCGTAAAAAACTGCAAAAAATGATTTATATTCTCAAAAAAAATCAGATTCCATTTGAAGAGAAGTATGAGTTTCACTTTTACGGACCGTATTCTGAAGAATTAACATTACGTATTGAAGAGCTTTGTAACCTCGGATTTCTTTCGGAAACGAAAGAGAAAAAAAGCAATTATTATCAATATCGTTATAAAGTGACCGAGCAAGGTCAATCCTTTTTGGAGCAATTCAATATAGAGCTACCACCTTTGGAAAATATGGTGACACAAATGAAAGAAAAAAGTTCTAGATTTCTAGAACTTGTATCTACTATTCTATATTTTGACCATCTATCAAAAGAGGAAGTAGAAGAGAAGGTACAGGTAGTGAAACGAAAACAGAACTTTACTGAGGATGACTTTAAGGAAGCTTGGTCATTCATTGAAGAGATGAGTAAACTAGTAACTCATTAAAGATAAACAGCCTGCAAACAAAATTATGCAGGCTGTTTTCCTATACTAGACTTCCCATTCCTTTAATAGACTCTCTGTTAATGAAAAAATCGATAATAGCTCATATAAAATAATGATTTCGGATGAAAAATACGTGTCTTCCTCTAATGAGTCCGAGCCTCCTTGTTCACTTGCTTTCCAAAATTGCTTCATGACTTGTTTTATTTGATTTCGGTGTTCTCTAATTTGAAAGTTTGTTGGTTGTTTAAGCTCCTCTGTTAAAGCTTTTACGGCATTGCGTATGGTGTTTAACTCTGTTTCTGACCATCTTCCACCAGGTAATGGTGTGTTCATGAGATTGCCTAAATGATAATGGATGAGCCGTAAGGTGGAAAGCTGTTTAAGCTCTGCTTCAAATAAGTCTTTTCCACCTTTATCAAGTGGATGATATTTACTTTCTTCCTGTTGAAATTTGGATAACAATTCCGTTTTATGGAGCTTTTCCCGTACCTTTGCAAATGAGCTTCTTTTTCTCGCATCTAAATCGTTTTTTTTCAAGATCAACTCTTCTACGACACATTCTATTGCGGAAGCGGTCTCTGAAACTAACTCTTTAATATTGGAATGGATTTTATTCGTATAGTTTGGAGGTAAAACTAGAAAGTTTACCAGCGTAGACACAACAAGTCCAATCGATGTCGTACCCAACCGTATCAGAAAAGAGATAAAAAAGTGACTATGAATGACTTCGACCATTGCAACCGAGGTCAAGGTAGCCACGAGTAACCCATCGCGAAGCTTTAATTTAAAGCAAGTTATAATCGTTAATACTGCAGCAGCCGTATAAGTGATAGGAGAATCTTTAAACAAATAAATAAAGAGTACAGCATAAGCAGATCCAATCGCAGAAGCTGGAAAACGAATAATTCCTTTTCTTATAGAGTCAGACACTGTTGGTTCAATAGTAACAATGGCAGTAATGACAGCAAAAACAGGAGGCCAGCCTAGACTCATACAAATAAATGAAGTGAGAAAGACGGCGAGGCCAGTTTTTCCGATTCTTCCACCTATAAACCGAAATCGTTTCATAACCAAGACACCTTTACTACGTAATTTCTCCCTTCATTATACAAAAATCTAGCCCTTCATCATACCGGTTCTACGAAGATGTGTGGTTTTCTCTTTTTGCTTTCCAAATTAATCCGATTTGGAAAGCAATGTAAATAACAGCCATAATCGAGGTGAAATAAAAAATACCTGGTCTTGATTTCCAAACCGGTTCCTTCATGGTTAGGAGCCATACTGTATAAATGGTGACCATAAGAATAATGCGCAGAAATCTTGTCTTAATGTTAATTCTCATATTAAACCCTCCTCTTTCCTCAGTATAACTAATCCTATGTTTTTTAGTCTGATAGTGAACATTGATCAGCTCTAGAAGAGAGGCTTGTTCCTTCAAGAGTACAACCAATCCATACTAGGTAAAAAGTATGCGCCATCATGAATGATGGGAAATGGTTTTACAGTTGGCGGTAGCTGAAATAACACTAGTTCGTAATGCTCCTGTGCTTTTGACGGAAAAGGGATACTAGGAGTTCCTCAGGCTTTTAAAAGATACGTATTGGCAGACCTAGTGTCTCCAGATAAATGGATGGTCTATTTTGAAGAAAAAGCCAGCCTATATTTTGACTGCGGTCAAAGAACCGTATTTTTCTATGAAAATATTATTAGGCGAATCTCTTGGACTGCAGTGTCATTGGATTGCCTTTTTTGACTTTGAATAAATTGGAAGATAACCGGATAAAAGATTGCAGCTAGGATAAATCCTGGAATTGCTTTTGGAGAGAGGAAAGACATGAACGATAGATAGCCACATAATGATGAAATAGATAACAGCCATGAACCAATAGCCAAATCGCATATACTTGGACACAAAACGCTCGTCTTTTTTTGCGGCTCCCAAATAGACGAAGTGATTCTTTTCATTATGTGAACTCCTTATTACCTGTTTGTAATAAGTCTATTACTATTTGTGCAAAGAAATTTGCTCGGTGTGAAGTAATGTTTTAGGAGATAAGGTCTAACGTGGAACAAGCTAGTCCTCTCCGTATTAATCAAAATACCTCTAGAGTACTCATAAACATACTACTCTAGAGGATTATGAATGCATAAAGTGGGAAATTAATCAACTAAACGTTTACCAGCAACGCCGTAGTCGTTCTTACTCATTTCCTCAATAAAGACAACTACTTTTTCTTTGTTTGCACCAGTCGTTTCCACAACAGCATCTGTTACTTTTTCTACTAGGTTCTTTTTTTGCTCGTCAGTACGTCCCTCAAGCATTTTAACGGTTACGTATGGCAATAGAGACACTCCTTTATTTTAGTTTCGATATCATAATCGATTTCTTATTTAGTTTTCCCTGCTTTTTCTAGAAGATGAAATCAAAAATAGAAGATGCTACAATAAGGACAAATGAGATGACGAAGGAGGCCAATGATGAGTTCTGACCAATCTTCTAACAAGAAAAAGTCAAATTCCTTTACCATTATGAAAAATGATTCGACCGATGGTCATGGTGGATATGGGATTGGAGCAATTACCCTTGAGAATATGTCCTCTGTCATTGTAGATCCGAACGAGGACAAAGCATATGTTGATATGGGAGCGATGCATGCAAGAAGTGATGTAGAGAGAAGAGTCAAGTTCTTACCAGATAGATCTGTAGTACCAAATGGGAAGTTATATTGGATTGCTTGGGTAACAGTTGAGAAGGGGCAGCAAGGCGGCTATTACTATGGAGTAGCTGCAAGTGAGATTGTTGTGGATCGTTCGATCAAACGCGCTTATAAATCTATGCCAGAGCATGTGAATCATATGGATAAATCATTAAAAGGGAAAGTGATTGTCGATCATATGGATAAGCACTCTAGACAATTACTAGGAAACTTTTTAAAAGAGTTTAATCCGGAGCTTTGGGAAAACTCTTCGGATGAGCTGAAACAGGCATTCGCAAAGTAATGTCTAAAATGTGAACGAAAAGTGAACGTTTTCTTAAAATGTTGTGGTTTCCTTATGAACTTTGTAAAATTAAAGCACATGGTTCGTCATGTATTTACTAGGACAAAGAAAAAGGCCGGAGCTCATCCGGCCTTTTTCTTATTCTACATCATTTATTGTCCAAATGGTAACCAATCCAACCACTTTTTCCAACCGCTTTTTTTCTTTTCTTGTTCCTTAGGAGTGTCCTCCTCTTTCTCTTGAGCATGTGGATAGTGTAACGAACAGAAGGTGGTTGGTTCCGTTCCTTTTTCGAAATACATCATCCTTCGCTCAGCACAGTATGGAGTTGCTTTTTCCCCTGTGACTGGGTCTACATACACACCTACGACACCTTTGGGCTGTTCAAATCGGACGTCTTTTTCTCCCTCATGTGCTTTGTTCATGAACGATGCCCAAATGTCCTTCGCGTATTGATGCTCATCTACTTTATTCATTTGCTGATTTTGATCATAGCCTGTCCAAACCCCCGTCACGAGCTTTGGACTAAACCCGACCATCCAGCTATCTGTATTAGTTGTTCCTGATTTGCCTGCGAATTTGTGGGAAAGCTCATCAGCAATGGAGGCACCAGTTACCCGCATATACCCATTCAATGATTCGTCGAACATGCCGGTCATTAACTGACTTAGAATGAACGTTTTTTTCTCATCTAATACTTGTTCATTATCCGATTGATCATGTTCAAACAGAATATTCCCTTTTGAATCGGTTACTTTTTCTATTAAATAAGGCTCTACCCTTTTACCGCCATTTGCGATCATGCTATAACCGCCCACCATGTCCTCGACACTAACAACGGCTGTTCCTAAAGCTAAGGAAGGGACGGCTGGAAGCTTTTTCTTAATACCGAATTTTCTAGCTGTTCTCACTAGGTTTTTTGGGCCTAGTGCGACATTCGTTTTAACCGCATAAATGTTATCAGATAATGCAATGGCCTGTGCTAGAGTAATCGGTTTGTATGCATAATATCCATTATAGTTACTAGGAGCATATACTTTTCCGTTCGCTAGCTCGAACGTCGTTGGCTTACTTAATAAGGAAGTGGTAGCTGTATAGCCGTTCTCTAACGCTTCATAGTATAAAAAAGGTTTAAAGGAAGAACCAGGCATTCGTTCCGCCATGGTTGCTCTATTATAAGGGCTTTCTTCATAGCTTCTTCCTCCAACCATCGCTGTAATGGCACCGGATTCTGGTTCAACAGACATGGCACCTACCTGTAGGTCACTTTCTGGATCCATCGTTTCTTGTATGGATTCCTCCAGCTTTTTTTGATGGTCCGTATGCAATGTCGTGTATACTTGATAGCCTCCCGAACGAATCGATTCTATGTCCTCATGTAGGATGTTCGCTAGCTTCTTTAAGACGGCATCCTGAAAATAAGGTGCGATAGATTTTGTTTCCCTATCCTTTGCGTTTGTAAAAGTGAGTTTCTCGCTACTTGCTAAAAACTGTTCATGTTTCGTGATTTTTCCTTGCTGCTGCATCGTTTTAAGGATAAGTTCCTGTCTCTTTTTTGCACGTTCTTGATCATGAAATGGGGAATAATAGGATGGACCCTTTGGGATACCCGCCAAAGTCGCTGCTTCTGCTAAATCCAAGTTTTTTGCTGATTTGTCAAAAAAATAACGACTAGCTGCTTCGATACCATAGGCTCCATGGCCGTAATAAATCGTGTTTAAATAGCCTTCTAATATCTCGTTTTTTGTATAAAACATTTCTAAACGTAATGTATAGAAGGCTTCTTTAATTTTTCGGGTCCATGTTTTCTCGTGGGACAGAAAGAGATTACGTGCGTATTGCTGCGTAATCGTACTTGCACCCTGCACCATGGCCATTGCTTTTATATCATGAAAGAGAGCAGATGCAATTCGTTTAAAGTCAAAACCACCATGATTGTAAAAATTTTGATCTTCTATTGCAACGGTGGCCTTTACTACATGCTTAGAAATATCCTCTAAATCTACCCAATAGCGACTTTGGAGTCCTCGTTCTTCTCCGATTACGTTCTGGTTCGCCCCGTAGTAGACGGTGTTTTGTTGACTCGTAAGGGGCGGTGGTCCCAAGCTGTATGCATACGTAAATATGGCCACAACAAAGACAACCGCACAAAACATGGACAGAATAGAAACGATAACAGCGATGCGAAGTGGCTTACTTTTAATAGTATGAAGTTGTTTTTTTATCCATTTATACATAGGCGATCACCTTATTTTATAGCTGAATTATTGGAAAAGGGTTTGAAGCACTTCGTTTTTTCTTATCATTATGGAACGAGATAGGAAAAATTAAACATAAAATGCTTGGTATTCGACAAAACATTCGCTATAATTTGTTTGTTTATTAGGAGTAAAAGGTATAAGAAAAGAAAGAGGATAGCAAAGTAATAGTAGTGAATGGTAAAGGAGTTTTGGCATGGATTTATGGTTTACAGAGAAGCAGACGAAAGACTTCGGTATTACGGCAAAAATTAAGAAAACCTTACATGGAGAACAAACCGAGTTCCAGAAGCTTGACATGATTGAAACCTATGAATGGGGCAACATGCTTACGTTGGATGGTATGGTGATGACGACAGAGAAGGACGAATTTGTCTATCATGAAATGGTAGCTCATGTCCCGTTGTTTACCCACCCAAGTCCGAAGCAAGTGCTCGTTGTCGGTGGCGGAGATGGTGGAGTAATTCGGGAAGTGTTAAAGCATAAAACGGTGGAAAAAGCTACCCTTGTGGAGATTGATGGGAAGGTGATCGAGTATTCTAAAAAATACTTACCTTCTATTGCTGGTGAGTTAGAAGGAAATCCTCGGGTGGAAGTAAAAGTAGCAGACGGCTTTATGCACATCGCAGAAAGTGAAAGAGCTTATGATGTTATAATGGTGGACTCCACCGAGCCTGTAGGGCCTGCTGTAAACTTATTTACAAAGGGATTTTATGCAGGGATTTCCAAAGCGTTGAAGGATGATGGGATTTTCGTCGCTCAAACCGATAATCCGTGGTTTAAAGCAGATTTGATAAAGCAAGTGTTTCAAGATGTTAAAGAAATTTTTCCAGTAACGCGACTTTACACGGCTAACATTCCAACCTATCCGAGTGGAATGTGGACATTTACAATAGGAAGTAAAATCCATGACCCGTTAAAGGTGAAGGAAGATAGGTTCGAGGATATCGATACAAAATATTATACAAAGGAATTACATGTTGCTTCGTTTGCATTACCGAGATTCGTAAAAGAGTTAACAGAGTAGAGGGGGAACCAATTATGCGTTTTGATGATGCCTATTCAGGAAAAGTATTCATTATGTCACAATCGGAATCAGATGACGCGAAAGCGATTATTTATGGGATGCCGATGGATTGGACGGTTAGCTTTCGACCAGGCTCTCGTTTCGGCCCAAATCGAATACGAGAAGCATCCATTGGATTAGAGGAATACAGTCCTTATATGGATAAGCATATGGAAGAGGTTGCTTATTTTGATGCTGGAGACATTCCTTTGCCATTCGGCAATCCACAGCGGAGCTTGGATGAGATACAAGCCTTTGTGAAGAAAATATTAGATCAGGGAAAATACCCGTTAGGACTTGGTGGGGAGCATTTAGCGACTTGGCCCGTCATACAAGCCGTTCATGAAAAGTATCCGGATATGGTATTAATACATATTGACGCACACGCAGACTTGCGCGTGGAATATGAAGGAGAAGAACTTTCTCACTCTACTCCAGTGCGTAAAGCTTGTAACCTGATTGGGCCGGAGAATGTGTATTCTTTTGGAATTCGGTCTGGAATGAGAGAGGAATTTCAATATGCGAAGGAAAGCGGGATGTTTATGGCGCGCTATGAGGTAGCAAAACCGTTGCGTGAAGTACTTCCGAAATTAGCTGGACGAAACGTGTATGTTACGATTGATATTGATGTGCTAGATCCTGCCTTTGCACCGGGTACTGGGACAGCAGAAGCTGGTGGGATTAGTTCTAAAGAATTGTTAGAGGCGATCCAATTGATTGCAGAATCGGATGTGAACGTGATTGGATCAGATCTCGTGGAGGTTGCACCAGTCTATGATCCAACGGAGCAAACCGTTATTGCAGCAAGTAAATTTGTGCGAGAAATGCTGTTAGGATGGGTAAAATAGAGGACGCGAAAAAGCGTCCTCTATTTCATTCGACAAAATCCCCCAAAAACCGGGTCGTGCCTGTCACCACCCGAATATTATTTGTCTTAACTTTCTGCTATTAATTGTGTTAATATAAAAGTAACATCCTAAATCTCGAATTCAAAGGAATGGTCGTGATAAGATGGTAAAAGCTCGTACCGAGTGTCTGTTCAATAAAGTCCAGGCTAGAAATGCACAACGGTTAATCGAACCATTCCTTCACCAAGAGGCTGATTGGCCTATGTATCAAATCTTCCAAATCCTCTCTGCTTCGAATCCAATGGAAGATGCCATAGAAGGAATGCGTCAGTTTTGCATGCGAACTGAATTATCTGAAAACATGCGGGTGGGTCTAGAATTCCTATACTCCCACGGTTTTCTTGATGATTTGGAGTTGTTGATTGAGAAAAATAGAGTCTCTTCCAATCGACAAAACCGAAATTGGGCAAAACTATATGATGTAATACTAATTCGTAGGAGAAGCAGACAAAAACCCCAAGAATATTTAACAAGACTCTCTACCATTCATGTGGAAGAACAAGAACTTATTTGTTTAAAAGACATGCTCCACGTATATGCCTATTTTGAACTTCGCCAGTATGGAATGCTAGGAAATTATGTGGATCGTCTTCAGATGACGATTGATGAGATGGAAAATCAATTTTTCCAATCCTTGATGCAGGTAAAGCTTGATGAAATTTGGATGACCTACTACTGGAAGCGTAATGAAATGATCATTGCTCGTAAATATGGGTATCGCGTCCTAAATCATACATTTAATCCGAGAAAGAAGATTGATATTCATAATGCAATGGGATTGGGATATGTGTTAGACAATTATGAGCAGGCAATTGGACACGCTCGGCAAGGGTTGAAAATCGCCCAGGAAATTAACCATAGTCCAGCAATCTATGGAATTTCAAATTGTACCATCCCATTTATTTCAGCATTCCACGGTCATACCAAAGGTGTTCAAAGTATGGATCAAGCAGAGATTGCACATTTAGCTCTAGCGGATGGAGATAGACATACTTGTATTGCTATCTTAGAATCGTTCCCCAACCTATCGCCATTCCAGCAGTATTACTTAGGAAAAGCGAAAAAAGACAAATGGCTATTACAAGAATCCTACCACCGTTTCATACATGAGCAAAGTGACTATTTCTACGCGATGATGCCATTAATTGAACTGAAAGAGCTGTCATAAGAAACGTATCTTCTCTATTAGAAGATACGTTTCTTTTTAAAATGTTTAGGAATCGATTATTCCTATGAATCAGGCTTGCTCTTTAGCTGTAGAATTCTTTATACTAGCAAAAGGAACCTAAAGGGACCTTATAAGCAGGTAGGTGGAAAAATGAAAGCATCCAAACGGAATGTCCACATAAAACTCATTACCGAAATCTTTCATCAACATAATAAGGAAGTAACCAGGGTAGAGGAAGTGGGTACGTTTCTGCAAAAAGAAAACACCTCTGTTCTTCAATTTACAGAGCAATATGAAGATCAAGAGGATCATGTACAAGCATTAATTACCATTTCTCCAGAAAGAGTTAGCGTAAAAAGGTCTGGAGCAGTAGATATGCATCAAGTGTTTAAAAAGAAGCAAACGACCGAGAATGTTTATCGACATGCGTACGGAACGATTCACATGGAAACATTCACGGACCAAATAACCTTTCGTGACCTTAGCCAAGCAAAGGAAGGGAAACTGTTTATTAGTTACACAACCAAGTTAAATGGTGAAGATAGTAGAAGACATCGGTTAACCTTATCGTTTAGGGAGGAACAAAAGTAGTGAATATTTTTATTCAAATGCAGGAATCGTTAAAGCAAGAAATCGCAGAAGCTGTTCTTAGAGCAAATCTCGCAACAAAAGAAGAGTTGCCTGAAATTGTTTTAGAGCAGCCAAAGGAAAAATCGCATGGGGATTACGCTACAAACATTGCCATGCAGCTAGCTCGAATTGCCAAAAAAGCCCCTCGTCAAATTGCGGAGGAAATAAAAACAAATATAGACCTGAAAAAAGCTTCGATACAAGAAATTGAAATTGCCGGTCCTGGGTTTATTAACTTTTTTATGGACAACACATACTTAACGGATCTAGTTCCTACCATTATAAAAGCAGGAGATCAATATGGTAGATCGAATGTAGGGAATGGACACAAAATTCAGGTGGAGTTTGTATCGGCCAATCCTACAGGAGACCTTCATCTAGGGCATGCCCGTGGAGCAGCAGTCGGAGATTCTTTGTGTAACATTCTTGATTACGCTGGCTATAATGTGGCACGTGAATATTACATTAATGATGCTGGAAATCAAATTGAGAATCTGGCCCTATCTGTAGAAGCGCGTTACATGCAAGCATTAGACCAAGATTGGGACATGCCTGAAGATGGGTATCATGGGAAGGACATTATTGATTTAGGAAAAGAACTAGCGGCGCAAGAAGGAGCAAAATGGGTCGAAGCGGAGCGCAAAGAAAGATTAGCCTTTTTCCGGTCTTACGGATTGAAATATGAGCTGGCAAAGCTTGAAAAAGATTTGCAGCAATTCCGAGTTTCGTTTGACCATTGGTTTTCTGAAACATCTCTTTACGAAAACAATGCCATCACAGAAGCATTAGAAGTGCTAACTGAACAAGGCTATGTGTACCAAAAAGAAGGAGCAACATGGTTCCGCTCTACAGATTTTAAGGATGACAAAGACCGTGTTCTCGTCAAACAAGATGGTACCTACACATATTTGACACCAGATATTGCGTATCACAAAAACAAATTAGATCGTGGCTTCGAGACGTTAATTAATATCTGGGGAGCGGACCATCATGGCTACATTCCACGAATGAAAGCAGCAATCCAAGCATTAGGTTATCAGCCAAATACGCTTGAAGTAGAAATTATCCAAATGGTGAACCTGTTCCAAAATGGTGAAAAGGTGAAGATGAGTAAACGTACAGGAAAAGCAGTTACATTACGGGAGTTAATGGAGGAAGTCGGCGTAGATGCAATGCGATATTTCTTCGTCATGCGATCTAGTGATTCTCATCTTGATTTTGATATGGATTTAGCAAAATCGAACTCTAATGAAAACCCAGTTTTCTATGTTCAATATGCACATGCGCGTGTATGTACAATGCTTGGACAAGCAGAGGAGAAAGGATTTGGCATAATTAGTGACTTTAACCCAGCATTGTTACAAGCGGAAAAAGAAATAGACTTGTTAAAGCGGTTGGGCGAGTTTACTCAAGTAGTCATTGATGCTGCTGAGAATCGAACCCCACACCGAATTCCGCAGTATTTATTTGATTTAGCTTCCAGCTTGCATAGTTTCTATAATGCGGAAAAAGTGTTGAACCCTAATGATGAAGGGGTAACAAAGGCAAGAGTTGCATTAATGCATGCTGTTAAGACAACTTTAGCAAACGGGTTAAAATTAATAGGAGTAAACGCTCCAGAACGAATGTAATAAAAATGAAACGGTTTATCGACCATAAAACTCCGAGCTATTTAGTCCGGAGTTTTTTATTTTAAGTAAACGAGATCCTTCAAAATCTTTAGGGATAATTTGCCATTCCCGTTTACTCCATTTAAACTCCGTGCTATGATGTTCAGAAACAATAAACGGGGATGAGGAAATGATTAGGCAATTAACGAGTCGTGATAATGACCAATGTCAGAAATTAATTAGGAAATACCCGGCAGAAAACCTCTTTATAATTGGAGATATAGAAGCTTTCGGATACGATCAACCCTTTCAAACATTGTGGGGTGATTTCCGAGAAGATGGAAGTTTGAGAGCTGTATTGCTTCGCTATGAGAAAAACTTCATTCCTTATGCAGAGGATGATTACGATGCGGAAGGATTCGCGAAACTGATTGACACTGCAGAAGAGGGAATACATGTATCGGGGTTAAAGCAGGTGACAGATCAGATTCTACCACATATTCAGCAACCAATTGATCACACTCGGGAGATGTTCTATGCAAAATGTAATAGTAAGACAAACTTACCATCAATCTTAACGAATCGCGTAAGGCTAGCAAAGGAAAAAGACCTATCCGGATGGAAACAATTGATGCTTCGTATTCCAGAGTTTGAACATGCGGAAATCAATTTGGATTCCAAAAAGCGTAATATGGACAAAGGAGTTGGCAGGCTTTATATTATCGAGGAAGCTGGCGAGATTGTTTCCACAGCATCTACGACAGCAGAAAATAGTATATCTGCTATGATTGTAGCAGTGGGTACGCTTGAAAAGGCTAAACGTAAAGGATATGCAACGTTGTGTTTGACCAAATTATGTAGGGATTTATTGGAAGAAGGCAAAGAGCTTTGCCTATTTTATGATAATCCCGCTGCAGGAACGATTTATAAACGCATTGGTTTTGAAGATATCGGAACGTGGACGATGTCTAAATTGCGATGAGAGGGTTCTACGTAAAAGAGAATGCTAGAGACCACTTGTCTCTAGCATTTCTTTTTCATATCTGAGTATTAAAACAGTTTCTGTAATGCTGGTCCAATCCATTGAAACACTTTAAAGCCTAAGTAAATACCGACGATTCCAGTAACGCCAGCTAGCGCAGGTGGAGCGGGAATTGGTAGCTTTCCCCAAGCAAATATGAATCCAACGAGAAAGCCAGTTACTAATGCTAGAATGATCTCTTTCATAATTGCCTCCTTCTTTTATGTACCCATCCATACCCTACCCCATTGTTTGACAAATTATCATAAAACTCCGGTATCTTAACATAACATATTACTTCTACATTTTCATCGGTTACGTAAAATTACTTCTAAGTTTGGCAATGATTGCATTTTAAAAACCATAACCCTATAATGAATTGGTAGACTTACATAAACTGTGTATGACATCGCATGACAGTGGAAAATATATAAATATTTACATAAAGGGAGTGCTTGAACGTGAGCCTTAAAGATTATTCTCGAGAAGAACTATTAGATCTTTCTATGATTGAAATTGCCAACCTTATTTTAAATGAAGAAAATAAGGCAATGGATTTTAGAGAACTGTTTGATCGAATTGCGGAGCTGAAAGAATTTTCTAAACAACAGAAAGATGATTATATTGCACAATATTATACAGATTTGAATACGGATGGACGTTTCTTAACCATTGGTAATAACATTTGGGGATTAAAACGTTGGTATCCAGTTGAACAAATTGAAGAAGAAATCAATCTGGAACCGAAGAAGAAAAAGAAAAAAGCTGCGAAGAAAAAAGTGGAAGACTTCGATGATGTGGTGGAGGATGACCTCGACTTAGATGAAGAAGAATTTGATTTAGATGATGAAGAAGACTTGGAAGAGACGGATGACGAGGATGTAGAGGATTATGACTTCGATGATTCTGACGATGATTCAGATTTTGAAGATGATGATAGTGATAGTGATGACTTCGAAGGTGATGATTTTGAAGATGATGATGAAGACGATGACTCAGAACTTGATGACGAAGAAGACGAAGATTAATTTTTCTATTTTATTGACTTTCAAGTTGGAAATCAGTAATATTTTATTTGGGCTCTATTCATTACAATGACGTATAAAGCGTTCCCTATATTAGGGAGCGCTTTTCTTATTTTTCACCCCGATATTTTAAGGCTCAAATAGGGAGCCTACACCTATTAGGAAAACAAGGCATTCACATTCAGAAGATGCTTTTGTAAATAAACATAGAAAGAGGGATGAAAAGGTGACAAAGTATATTTTCGTAACAGGTGGGGTTGTGTCATCGATTGGAAAAGGGATTACGGCTGCATCGTTAGGGCGATTGCTGAAAAATCGTGGGTTAAAGGTAACCATTCAAAAGTTTGATCCATATATTAACGTAGACCCTGGAACCATGAGTCCCTATCAGCATGGGGAAGTATTCGTTACAGAAGATGGTGCTGAAACAGATTTGGACTTAGGTCATTATGAGAGGTTTATTGATATTAACCTAAACCAGTACAGTAACGTCACAACAGGTAAAATCTACTCCACGGTTATTAAAAAAGAAAGACGTGGCGATTATTTAGGTGGTACCGTCCAAGTTATCCCGCACATTACGAACGAAATTAAAGACAAAGTATTTCGTGCTGGACAGCAAACAAATGCGGATATCGTAATTACGGAAATTGGTGGTACGGTCGGGGATATCGAATCCCTTCCTTTCCTTGAAGCGATACGTCAAATCAAAAGTGATATTGGTCGAGAAAATGTCATGTATGTGCATTGTACGTTAGTTCCATACATCAAAGCTGCTGGTGAGTTAAAAACCAAACCTACACAGCATAGCGTGAAAGAATTGCGCTCTTTAGGTATCCAACCTGACGTCATTGTGCTTCGCACAGAAAAACCAATCAGTCAAGAAATGAAGGAAAAGATTGCGTTGTTCTGTGATATTGACGAAAAAGCAGTGATTGAAGCTGGGGATTCGGAAAGTCTTTATGATATTCCATTAGACCTTCAAGCACAGAACTTAGATCAACTAACATGTGACCACTTTGGATTCGATTGTGGACAAGCAGATATGACAGAGTGGATTGCGTTAACAGAGAAAGTACGTAATTTGACGAAAACTGTAACAATCGGATTAGTAGGAAAATACGTAGAACTACCGGATGCTTACATTTCCGTTGTTGAAGCAATGAAACACGCAGGATATCAGTATGATGCCGATATTAGCATCCGTTGGATAAATGCAGAAGAACTGTCAGACCAAACTGTAGAAGAGAAGCTTTCTGGAGTAGATGGAATATTAGTCCCTGGTGGATTTGGCGATCGAGGAATTGAAGGAAAAATTTCTGCGATTCGTTATGCAAGAGAACAAAAAATTCCATTTCTAGGTATATGTCTAGGTATGCAGTTAGCAACTGTTGAGTTTGCGCGCAATGTTTTAAACTTGAAAGGAGCAAATTCTTCCGAAATTGACCCGAGTACGCCTCATCCCATCATCGACTTGTTACCAGAGCAAAAAGATGTTTCAGATTTAGGAGGAACACTTCGTCTTGGTGTATATCCTTGCCGATTGAAAGATGGTACGAAGACAAAAGAAGCTTATGAAAATGAAGATGTTGTTTATGAACGCCATCGCCACCGATTTGAGTTCAACAATCATTATCGGGAGCAGATGGAAGAGAAAGGATTTATCTTTTCCGGAACAAGCCCTGATGGAAAGCTGATTGAAACAATTGAGTTGGATGACCACCCTTGGTTCGTTGCTTCCCAGTTTCATCCGGAATTTAAATCAAGACCGAATAGACCGCAACGGTTATTCTATGGTTTCATTGGAGCAGCTGTTCGTAACAAATAAGGAATGGTACCTCACACCTTAACAAGTGTGAGGTTTTAATTTTCAAATAGAAGCAAGATGTTTCAGAACTCAACTCTTTTCAACAGGAAATTTGCGAATAATACCTACAAATGACATTTTATTGCATTAAATAGGGGAAATTGCTTAATGTTGGCAGGAATTCTTCTATCCTATCTAGAACTGTGTAGTTTACATAGAATATTGCCAATAGTGAGATTCAAATAAAATAGTGTTGTGGGAGAGTAAATAGGGGGGTATCGACCATGAAAAAAACAGTAATGATCGTGGATGATCAGATGGGAATTCGTCTGCTATTAGAGGAGGTTGTAAAGGCGGCAGGTCATGATGTTATGACAGCTGAGAACGGAAAGGAAGCTTTAGATAAAATGAAAGGGAAGCGACCAGATTTACTGCTTATCGATTACAAGCTTCCCATTATGGATGGACCTACTTTATTATCCCATCTCGAGGAACAAGGACAAATTATTCCCGCTATTATGATGAGTGGATTAGTGGAAGAAGCAATGGTACATAAAGAACGATTCGAAAACGTTAAAGAGGTCTTTGCAAAACCATTTAACGTCGAAGAAGCAAGAGATCATATCAATCGTTTGTTGAAGGAAAGATCATAACGAAATCACGATTGTAGATACTAATAAAATAGACCAGTTCTACATTGTGAAAAAAATAACATATTGAGATGTTGTTTGTTGCACCTTCACGGTCAAGTTGGTATTCTTATAATGTATCCAATCAAACATGAATGACTGGTTATTGTTTGTTATCATTTCTGCATATTATCCACAAGGAGGAAATACAATGCCATTAGTATCCATGAAAGAAATGCTAATCAATGCGAAAGAAAATAGCTATGCAGTTGGGCAATTCAATATTAATAACCTTGAATACGTTCAAGCAATTCTGCAAGCTGCAGAAGAGGAAAAATCTCCTGTTATTTTAGGTGTCTCTGAAGGCGCTGGAAGATATATGGGCGGATATAAAGTTGTAGTAGCTATGGTAAAATCTCTAATGGAAGAATACGGTACGACTGTTCCTGTAGCAATCCATTTAGACCACGGATCTAGCTTTGAAGCGTGTGCGAAAGCCATCCATGCTGGATTTACTTCTGTAATGATTGATGCTTCTCATGATCCATTTGAAGAAAATATTGCGGTTACATCTAAAGTAGTAGAACTTGCTCATTTCCATGGTGTTTCTGTTGAAGCAGAACTTGGAACAGTAGGTGGTCAAGAAGATGATGTTATCGCAGATGGCGTGATCTATGCAGACCCGAAAGAATGTCAAGAACTTGTTGAACGTACTGGAATTGATTGTTTAGCTCCAGCTTTGGGTTCTGTTCACGGTCCTTATAAAGGGGAACCAAATCTTGGCTTCAAAGAAATGGAAGAAATCGGTGCTGCAACTGGTGTGCCACTAGTACTTCACGGTGGAACAGGAATTCCAACTCACGATATTAAACGAGCAATTTCTTATGGTACATCTAAAGTAAATGTAAACACAGAGAACCAAATTTCTCAGACGAAAAGAGTTCGTGAGGTATTAGCAGAGCAACCGGATCAATATGATCCACGTAAATATTTAGGACCTGCACGTGATGCAATTAAAGAAACAGTAATTGGAAAAATGCGCGAATTCGGTTCTTCTGGTCAAGCAAAATAATCGGATAATAGGAAGCTGCCTTCTGGCAGTTTCCTTTTCATACGTATAAGCAAGAAGGGATGATGGAAGCTCTCTAAGGGTAGCTTCGATGGTTTTGCACAATACGCTTTCTAAGTCCTTAACTATAAAAAAGGGGATGGGAGATATGAAGTTTTTCATTGATACGGCGAACATTGAGGAAATCAAAGAAGCAAATGCACTAGGTATTTTAGCTGGTGTAACGACGAATCCAAGCCTTGTTGCAAAAGAAGGAGTATCCTTCCACGACCGTTTGAGAGAAATTACCGAAGTGGTTTCAGGTTCTGTTAGCGCCGAAGTAATTTCAGAGGATGCAGAAGGTATGATTGAGGAAGGAAAGGAATTGGCCGCAATTGCTCCTAACATTACGGTGAAAGTACCGATGACATTAGAAGGATTAAAAGCTGTAAAAGCTTTTTCAGACCTAAATATAAAAACGAATGTAACACTTATTTTCAATGCGAATCAAGCTTTGCTTGCTGCTCGTGCTGGTGCTACATATGTGTCTCCTTTTTTAGGAAGATTAGATGATATTGGTCAAAATGGTTTAGAACTTATTTCTACTATTGCGGATATATTTGACCGTCATGGCATTGAAACGGAAATAATTGCAGCTTCCATTCGACATCCACTTCACGTAACAGATGCTGCGTTATTCGGTGCTCATATTGCAACCGTTCCATTTAAGGTGTTAGCACAACTAGTCAAGCATCCTTTAACAGACCAAGGAATCGAAAAATTTCTCGCTGATTGGAATAAAGAAAAGTAAGTATGATTTTGGTAAATTTGTGTAAACTAAGTGCAAATCTTGAGGATTTAGCCTAAGAGTTCGTTCAGTGTACTCAGTAGGTTTATAATGAATGGACTCGTAAAGTGAGGAGTTCTAGATGTGCAGAAAATACTAGTAGAAGGTGGAAGGCCTTTAAATGGTAAGGTACGAATTAGCGGAGCGAAGAATAGTGCAGTAGCTTTACTACCAGCTGCTATATTAGCCGATTCAAAGGTTATCATTGAAGGCCTACCTAAAATTTCAGATGTAGACACGTTAGGACATTTACTAGAGGAAATTGGAGGTACTATTGATTGGAGAGGACAAACCATCCATATTGATCCTTCCAACATGACCTCCATGCCATTGCCAAATGGCAAGGTGAAGAAGCTACGTGCATCCTACTATTTTATGGGCGCAATGCTTGGTCGCTTTAAAAAGGCCGTAATTGGATTGCCTGGAGGATGTCACCTAGGGCCAAGACCAATCGACCAACATATTAAGGGGTTCGAGGCGTTAGGTGCTAAGGTGACGAATGAACAAGGTGCAATTTACTTACGAGCTGACGAATTACGCGGAGCTCGAATTTATCTAGATGTTGTGAGTGTCGGTGCTACAATAAACATTATGCTCGCAGCAGTAAAAGCTAAAGGGAAAACAGTGATTGAAAATGCTGCAAAAGAGCCAGAAATTATTGATGTTGCTACATTGCTGACAAGCATGGGCGCTAAAATTAAAGGTGCCGGTACAGATGTGATTCGAATTGAAGGTGTAGATCAACTGACAGGATGCATGCATACGATTATTCCTGATCGTATAGAAGCAGGTACTTATACAATCTTAGCAGCTGCCCAAGGAGAAAAGGTGCTAATTGACAATGTCATTCCACAACACTTGGAATCCTTATTAGCTAAGCTAAGGGAAATGGGTGTGTCCATTGAAGAAGGGGAAGAGCAATTGCTCATCCAACCAGGTAAGGAAGTGAAGAGTGTGGATATTAAAACACTCGTACACCCTGGTTTTCCAACCGATTTGCAGCAGCCATTTACATCCCTATTAACAAGGGCAACAGGGACAGGTGTAGTAACAGATACCATTTATCAAGCTCGTTTTAAGCATATTGATGAGTTAAGACGGATGAATGCAAAGATTAAAGTGGAAGGCGGTTCCGCTATTGTGAGTGGACCTGTTCAACTCGAAGGTGCCAAAGTGAAAGCGAGTGACTTACGCGCTGGTGCTGCACTTATTGTTGCTGGTTTAATGGCGGACGGTATTACCGAGATTACGGGCCTTGAGCATATAGATAGAGGGTATGAAAATATTGTTGAGAAGCTTACATCATTAGGTGCCAATATATGGCGCGAAGAAATGTCTGAATCAGAAATCGAGCAATTCCAAAATTCATAAAGACAGAATTATAGCTTAATACTCTTTGTAGGAGAGGAGTATTAAGCTTCCGTTATGTTTAAAAAACGCCATTAACAGCGGCGAAGGCAATTTTCTTAATTCCATGGGAGATGAGGAGTACTACATTTGGAGGAGATACCATGGAAAGAAGTTTATCAATGGAGTTAGTTCGTGTAACAGAGGCAGCTGCACTATCATCTGCCCGTTGGATGGGACGTGGCAAAAAGGATGAAGCAGACGATGCAGCGACGACTGCGATGAGAGACGTGTTTGATACGATCCCGATGCGTGGAAGAGTAGTAATTGGCGAAGGAGAAATGGACGAAGCGCCAATGCTATACATTGGTGAGAAGCTTGGAACCGGTGACGGTCCAGAGGTGGATGTGGCAGTTGACCCACTGGAAGGAACGAATATCGTTGCACTGGGAACCTGGAATGCTTTGGCGGTTATTGCCATTGCGGATCGTGGTA
Organism: Radiobacillus deserti; assembly: GCF_007301515.1. Classification (GTDB taxonomy): domain Bacteria; phylum Bacillota; class Bacilli; order Bacillales; family Amphibacillaceae; genus Radiobacillus; species Radiobacillus deserti. The sequence goes on along the minus strand of NZ_CP041666.1, from coordinate 3,191,088 downwards.
AGCTTCTTCACGCGCCGGATATGTATATGGACAAATTAGCGGTCGGTCCTGCAGCTGTCGGAAAAGTAGACATTAACGCTCCTGTTTTGGATAACTTGCGTGCCGTAGCAAAAGCCAAAAATAAACAAATAGAAGATGTAGTTGCCGTCGTATTAAACAAACCTCGTCATCAACAATTAATTGAAGACATCCGTGCAGCTGGTGCCCGTATTCGTTTAATTCAGGATGGCGATGTAGCAGCAGCTATGAATACGGCTTTTGATGATACTGGTGTGGACATCCTTTTCGGAATCGGAGGCGCACCGGAAGGAGTACTTGCAGCGGTCGCTTTAAAGTGCTTAGGCGGCGAAATGCAAGGCAAACTTGTACCGAAAACAGATGAAGAAAAAGAACGTTGTGCAAAAATGGGGATAACCGATTTCGAAAAAGTACTACATATGGATGATTTTTGTGGTGGCGATGATGCCATATTCGCAGCAACAGGTGTTACCGATGGGGAATTGCTGAAGGGCGTTCAATTTAAAGGGTCTAAAGCATTAACCCAAACGGTCGTTATGCGAGCCAAAAGTGGTACGGTTCGGTTTATTGACGGAGAACATAGCTTAGAGAAAAAGCCAAATCTCGTTATGAAATAACAGTTTAAAAAACAGGAAGAATCCTACTTCCTGTTTTTCTTTTCATCAACAGAGAAAAAAGAACTTGTCTTGAATAGATTCTTCTAACCCATTTCTATCTACTAGAAAGCCATCCGAAATTTGTAGATTAAAGCGATATTATGACAATTATAAAATTTCAGTTGATTAATAGTCGTGAAAAAGGTACTATTGAGTAGGTTTAATTATATGAAATTTAGTGAACAGTTATAACATCACAAACTTCAAGCATTTATGCTTTCCTTCCAAATCTTCTTGGTATCTGATTTCATAGATAAGATTACTTCCCAATCAAGAATCAAGCCAAAAGAGACTTCATTTCAGGAAGTGCATTCACCTTTAACAAGCGTTTGGACAATTTTAGAGACATTCGTACGGAAGCATGACCAAAGGTGATACATCCAAAACCAGACGGTGCAAAAAACTAATAAATTTAATATGGTGTGGTGATTTTGTGGCAGAATTAACGATTTCCCAGTTGGAAACATTTACATTAAAGGAATTGTATGCCAAGGCAAGGGAATTTAAAGTTTCCTATTATGCAAAGCTAACGAAGAAAGAACTTATATTTGCGATTCTAAAGGCGCAAGCAGAAAAAGACGGGTTTTTATTTATGGATGGAATTTTGGAAATTATCCAATCGGAAGGCTTCGGTTTCTTACGTCCGATTAACTATTCTCCAAGTGCTGAAGATATTTACATATCTGCATCCCAAATTAGACGTTTTGATCTTCGTAATGGGGACAAGGTATCTGGTAAAGTTCGTCCTCCAAAAGAAAATGAACGATACTATGGTCTATTACACGTAGACCTAGTTAACGGAGAAAATCCAGAGATTGCAAAGGAACGTGTTCACTTTCCAGCATTAACCCCTCTCTATCCAGATCGTTTAATGCGATTAGAAACAGATACAAAAAACATTTCTACACGTATTATCGATTTGTTATCTCCTGTTGGTTATGGGCAGCGTGGGCTCATCGTAGCACCACCAAAGGCCGGAAAAACAATGCTTTTAAAACAAATTGCAAATAGTATTTCCATCAATCATCCTGAAGCGAAATTAATCATTTTACTAGTAGATGAACGCCCGGAAGAGGTAACCGACATTGAACGTTCTGTTCACCCTGACGTAGACGTGGTAAGTTCTACCTTTGATGAGGTTCCAGAAAATCATATTAAGGTTTCGGAACTTGTATTGGAACGTGCGATGCGTTTGGTGGAGCATAAAAAAGACGTCATTATTTTGATGGATAGTATTACGCGTTTGGCGCGTGCTTATAATCTAGTTATTCCACCGAGTGGTAGAACCTTATCTGGAGGGATTGACCCAGCGGCGTTTCACCGTCCTAAGCGTTTCTTTGGTGCAGCGCGTAACATTGAGGAAGGTGGAAGTCTCACGATTCTTGCAACCGCATTAGTAGAGACAGGCTCTCGTATGGATGACGTAATCTATGAAGAATTCAAGGGTACAGGTAATATGGAATTACACCTAGATCGTAATCTGGCTCAACGTCGAATCTTCCCAGCTATCGATGTATTGCGCTCTGGTACGAGAAAAGAAGAACTTTTACTTCCGAAAGACCATCTGGAAATGGCATGGACGTTACGTAAATCGATGCAGGACTCTCAAGAGTTCATCGAACGTTTCTTCAAGAAGCTTCGTTCAACGAAAAATAATGAAGAATTCATTCAAAAAGTAGAAGAAGAAATGAAACGTAAAGGAACAGCTAGAAAATCCTGAAAGAATAAGGAATAACCTTGCAAAGCCTTTTTATCATTGTTATAATCTCTCTATGTGAGTTTAAATACCTTCGCGAAACTTTAGGTTTACCTAAAGCTTTAGAGAGTACTCTCTAGCTACCAAAAGTAGCTCTATAATAACTCTGTTTCCTAGGGATTCAGGGCAAAAGGAGTGGAAAGAAATGAGAGAAGGAATTCATCCAGAATACAAAAAAGTAGTATTCCTTGATACAAGCTCTGATTTCAAGTTTCTAAGTGGTTCTACTAAGACCTCTGAAGAAACGATCGAGTGGGAAGATGGCAACACTTACCCATTGATCCGTGTTGAAATTAGTTCGGCTTCACATCCTTTCTACACAGGCAAACAAAAAGCTGATACAGCTGGTGGCCGTGTGGATCGCTTTAAGAAAAAATATAATCTTAGCTAATCACTGGATTATCCGGAATACTCGGTTAATGGCCAGCTGCTACAGATAGTAAAACAGGCAACCTTTTCGATACTGTTGCCTGTTTTTTTACGCTCAAAAACCAGTTATTTCTATAAAAAATATGTAGAAACAGGTAGAAAATAGAGGGTGAAAAGTATAGAGTAGAGATAGTTATTTTTTTCTTCTATTAGAAGAATGCCCTTCCGGCGTGAGAGATATTTCGCCGCTGAGGTCAGGGGTAAGAAAATAGATAAGACTTGGCTTTGCCAAGTACTCTTTACTAAACGAGGGGGATCCCCGTAAAAAAGATAAAGCTTGTACGAATGAAGGGAGAGGCCCAAACGTGTATGTTATGAAACAAAGTGGATGGGTAGAAATTATTTGTGGAAGTATGTTCTCGGGAAAATCTGAGGAGTTGATTCGTCGCATCCGCCGTGCTACATACGGAAAATTATCAGTAAAAGTATTCAAGCCAGCGATTGATAGCCGTTATTCGGAAGAGTCTGTTGTATCTCACAATGGGAATGCAATCCTAGCGGTACCGGTCCATTCATCAGAAGAGATTTTGGAACACATTGATGAAACAATTGATGTAATTGGAATCGATGAAGTGCAATTTTTTGATGAAAAGATTGTGAATATTGTTGATCAATTAGCGGACTCCGGTTATCGCGTTATAGCGGCAGGATTAGATTCAGATTTCCGTGGAGAACCGTTTGGTCCAATGCCAAAATTAATGGCTTTAAGTGAATCGGTAACGAAGTTAAATGCTATTTGCCCAGTATGTGGGTCACCTGCAAGTAGAACACAGCGATTAATTAATGGAAAACCTGCATCCTATGACGATCCAATTATTTTAGTAGGTGCATCTGAATCGTATGAGCCTAGATGTCGTCACCATCATGAGGTTCCAAATAAACCCAGGCAATTAACCATTCAAACAGCAAATGCTTTGAAATAGTAGGAAAGAGTAACCTGTACGTAAATCTCACGTGCAGGTTATTCTATTTATTTTCATAATTTCCGCCTATCTGGAAACAATAAGAAAAAACTGGCTAGGAGGATACATATGTTAAGAATCGTGTTGAGTGCAGCCGTGCTCTTCATCGGTACAACAGGCTGTGCCCAAACTGAACCAGCTCCTAATTCTACTTCGCTATTGACGGATCAAGCAGAAACAACAGATCCAGGTTATCTCCAAATTAATAACCCTGCACCACGTAAAATAGATGAAACGGGAGATACGTGGGATAAGGAAAAAGACAAGGCTCTTATTATAAAAGCAGCAGAGCGAATGCCTAGAGTACATGTGAAGCAGGTTGCTTTTCAGGAATCAGATGCGATTGTAACGGTAAGCATTGACGAGGATCTGGATGAACAAGAAAAGCAAGCATGGATAGAAAATATTAAAAGTGCGATTGAAGCAGAAATACAACGATACAACATTCGGGTCATAACAGAATAGGATAATAGTGAGAAGCGGTACCTAGCTTTTTGACGGGGTTTTTCTCCTGTACTATAATTAGACTGTTAAGGAGAAAGAGGTGGAAGTCGTGATTGATCAACTACAATCACTGGAAGATCGCTATGAGAAGCTAAATGAGCTCCTAAGTGATCCAGAAGTCATTAATGATACGAAAAAACTAAGAGAATATTCGAAAGAACAATCAGACTTACAAGAAGTCGTGCAAGCATACCGCGAATATAAAACGACGACATCCGAACTAGACGATGCCAAGGTAATGCTAGAAGATAATTTAGATGATGATATGTATGAAATGGTGAAGATGGAGATTGGAGAGCTCTCGGAACAGAAGGAAGAGTTAGAGGAACGCCTGAAGGTTCTTCTTCTTCCCAAAGACCCTAATGATGATAAGAACGTTATTATGGAAATCCGCGGGGCTGCTGGTGGAGATGAGGCGGCCTTATTTGCTGGGGATTTATTTAGAATGTACTCACGTTATGCGGAGACACAAGGCTGGAAAATAGATGTTATGGAAGCTAATACGACTGGTGTAGGTGGGTATAAAGAAATTATCTTTATGATCAATGGCCAAGGAGCATATTCCAAACTGAAATATGAAAATGGAGCCCATCGTGTCCAACGTGTGCCGGAAACGGAGTCTGGTGGAAGAATTCACACCTCCACCGCTACTGTTGTTGTAATGCCAGAAGCGGAAGAGGTTGAAATAGACATTCATGAAAAAGATATTCGAGTAGATACATTTGCATCAAGTGGACCAGGGGGTCAAAGTGTAAATACAACGATGTCTGCTGTACGTTTGACCCACATGCCAACAGGAATTGTGGTGTCGATTCAAGATGAGAAATCACAAATTAAAAACAAAGAAAAAGCAATGAAAGTACTACGTGCACGTATTTATGATAAGTTCCAACAAGAAGCACAAGCGGAATATGATGAAACGAGAAAAACGGCAGTAGGTACTGGAGATCGCTCGGAGCGAATCCGCACATACAATTTCCCTCAAAACCGAGTTACAGATCACCGAATTGGCTTAACCATCCAAAAGCTTGATCAAATATTGGAAGGGAAAATCGGAGAAGTCATTGACGCGTTACTGATAGAAGAACAAACGAAAAAATTGGAACAGATCGGTGAGTAATATGAGAAACGAAAAGACCATTTATGAAGCCCTCCAATGGGCTTCTTCTTTTTTAGAACAACATAATCGCGAACCGAAAGTTGCTGAAATTTTGCTCCAGCATGAATTGAAGATGACCAGAACGGAGTTTTTAGTAGCCTTTAGGGAAAAACTGAAATATTCTGATTGGGAGAAATATCGTACCAATATACAGACTCATGTAGAAACAGGAATTCCAGTTCAGCATTTAACGGGACAGGACTCTTTTTATGGAAGAAGCTTTATCGTGAACAAGCACGTATTGATTCCTCGACAAGAAACGGAAGAATTAGTGGAAGGAGTTCTTTCTATTATCGAGAAGTTTTATGATAAGGAGCCGATAAAGCTCGTAGATGTCGGCACCGGTAGTGGTGTAATTGCTATTTCTTTAAAGCTGGAGAAAGAAGTAAATGACGTTTGTGCGGTAGATATTTCCGAAGAAGCACTTATGGTCGCGAAGCAAAATGCGGCACGTTTGGGGGCAGATGTTACTTTTTTACAGGGTAACTATCTACAGCCTTTACTGGAACGAAAAGAAAAAGTTCAAATCATCGTTTCGAACCCACCATATATTCCACTTACGGATGCAGAAGCTTTATCTGATACGGTCAAAAACTTTGACCCTTCTCTCGCTCTGTTTGCAGAAAGAAAGGGGCTGGCAGCTTATCAAGAGATCTTGAGCCAAGCGAAGGAAGTATTAGATGAAAACGGGTGGATTGCATTTGAAATTGGACATGATCAAGGGGAAGATGTTCAATCCCTAATTAGGAATACGTTTCCGGATAGCACCGTAGAAATCCGGAAAGACATAAATGGGAAAGAACGACTGGTATTTGCCCAAATTTACGAGCGCTAGTAACTTTACTTGGCTATGGGTGAACATGAAAACAAAAAATAATAGATTACAAGTTTAAAAGATTGATAACCTGCCCATACTGTTTGTAACAGGGAAGAAGAAAGGGGCAGGAAACATGAAAAAGCAATTATTTATCTTGTTATCATTATTTCTTTTATTAGGAGCATTTCCAGGACAACAGAATTTAAAAGCAGAACAAGAAGCTGACCAGCATGCACAAGAGAAAAATTATCAAGTGATACCAGATGAGGCGATTCGACTTCGTATTCTTGCGAACAGTGATAAAGAGGCAGACCAACAATTGAAACGAAGAGTAAGAGATAAAGTGAATGCTCAAATCAATGAGTGGGTCCAAGACATGTCTGATATAGAAGAAGCGAGATTGCTTATTCAAGATAATCTACCAGAAATAGAGAAACTTGTGGCAAATACGCTAGAGGAACATAACAGTGATCAACCGTATCGTGTTCGCTACGGAAAGGGTGTAAAGTTTCCGACGAAGGTATATGGATCTTATGTGTATCCGGCAGGTAAGTATGAAGCAATTCTGATTACGCTTGGGGAAGGAAAAGGTGCGAACTGGTGGTGTGTATTGTTTCCACCACTATGTTTCTTAGATTTTTCTAATGGTACTAGTGTAGCGGAACCAGAGCAGAAAGACGAAGGGAAAGAGTCGAAAGAAACAAAAGCAACAAAAGAAAGAAAAGAAACAGAAACAGCGTCCGAAGAGGAAGAAGAAGTAGAAGTGAAGTTCTTCTTATTGGAATGGCTCGGTTTTTAAGAATATATTGAGAAATCTAGCATATTACACCCTATCAATTTCATAATATAGAGTACAGAACTAGTGGTAGTCATAGAAAAGATAGGGAGTGGAGTCCGTGAAGTTTATCCATACAGCAGATTTGGAAGAAAAAGTATTACAGGATTTCTTTGCAGATAAGTGGAATGATTTTGAAGAAAAAGAGTCACTGAAACAATATGGATACTTAGTAGAGTATGAAGGAAGCTATAAAGCCTATTTTGCCCTTTCTCCCGTTAAAAGGAACGGTTTATGGTTGAAAAGTCTGTACATGAAGGAAGGGGTTCCTGCTACTTTTCCGTTGGCTATTATGGAATCTGCCATTGCACTAGCCAAAGATAAAGAGGGGGATTTTCTCTTTGTGTATAGTCACCAAACAACACTGGATACATTATTAGACATGATCCATTTTACACAAGTAGATACACCAGCCTTCGCACAAGAGCTATTAAAAGACCAAGGTAATTGGTGGATGATTGAAGTGAAATAAAACGGTTATGCACAGGTGTGTATAACTGTTGTTGATAACTTGTGAATGAATGTGGATAGATAAGTCCTTCCTGAAAAAAAGGGAGGATTTTTTGATTTGATTTTTCATTAACCGTCTAAATATACGTTCATTCCTTCAAGTTACTTGCGAAAAAATCCACAAGCTTTCATAATGTGGATATCGTGTTGATAGGAAAGATAGGAGAATGGTATGGTGACCGAAACACAATATTGGAAGATAACTAATCCACAGGATTTGAAACATATTCAACAAGCGAGTGAACTTATAAAAAAGGGAGAAGTAGTCGCTTTCCCTACCGAAACCGTTTATGGGTTAGGGGCAGATGCGTGCAATCCAGAGGCAGTATCAAAGATTTTTGAAGCGAAAGGAAGACCATCTGATAACCCTTTAATTGCACATGTTGCGACACGTGAGCAATTGGAAAAGTATGTACAGGAAATCCCAGAAGTCGCCGATTTATTACTCGACCACTTTACACCAGGTCCCATTACGTTAATATTAGAAAGCAACCAAACCTTAGCGAAAAATGTTACGGCAGGGTTATCCACAGTGGGGATAAGAATTCCAAATCACCCTATTGCACTTGCCTTGCTGGAAGCGTGTAATCTTCCACTAGCAGCACCTAGTGCGAATCGTTCCGGCAAACCTAGTCCGACGACTGCCAATCATGTATATGAAGATTTGAATGGTAGAATCGCCGGACTGTTAGATGGTGGTCCGACTTCTGTCGGAGTAGAGTCAACGGTAATTGACTGTACTGCAGAGATTCCAGTTATTCTTCGACCAGGTGGAATTACAAAAGAAGAGATCGAGAAAGTAATTGGTCCGGTCATGATGGATCCTGGATTAGCGGACGAATTACATAAACCTAAATCGCCAGGAATGAAATATACTCACTATGCCCCTGAAGTTCCGTTATTTTTAGTAAACGGAGATGTCCATGTCATGCAGGAGCATATTAAAAAGTATGAGCAGAAAGGTCATAAGCTAGCTGTCATCGTCAGCAAAGAATATGCAGCTCAACTGGATGCGACGGATATGAAAGTTGTAGGCTCACGATTTGATCTTGAGGAAGTGGCCCGTCATTTGTATGATGCACTCCGTTACTATAAAGAACAAGAGTATGATTTAATTCTTTGTGAAGCCTTCCCGAATGAAGGGGTAGGATACGCAATCATGAATCGGCTAACCAAAGCGGCTACGAAGCAAATTTAGACCTTCCCTCTCCATGGAAGAAAGGGAAGACAAGCATAATCAAATCCTCTCTCGCATATAGTTAACTAGCATGTCCAGAGAGGGGTTGGCAGTATGCCAGAGTTGCAGATCGCGGAATTTTTTTCCCTATGCTTTATGGCTATTGCATTAGGCATGGATGCATTTTCCGTAGGCTTAGGGATGGGGATGCAGTTATTGCGCCTAAAGCGAATTGCTATCATTGGGATTACGGTAGGATTCTTCCATATCGCTATGCCGTTTTTAGGTATTCTGATTGGTCAATATATTTCGACCAAAATTGAAGGATTTGCCATCATTGGAGGAGGACTCCTCTTAATAACAATAGGAGTGCAAATGATTCTTTCCTCCTTTAACCATGAAGATAAACAGTTATTAAGCCCCGTAGGGTTTGGATTAGCTATATTTGCATTAAGTGTAAGCTTAGATAGCTTTTCTGTTGGATTAAGCCTTGGAATGTCCGGTGTCCGGACTGCTCTTGCATTAGTGCTTTTTGGTTTTTTTAGCATGCTTCTAACCTGGACGGGCCTGTTACTAGGAAGGAAAGCGAGAGGGTTGCTTGGAATTTATAGTGAGCTTTTAGGTGGCAGTATTTTATGTGCCTTTGGGCTCCGAATAATTTTTGGTTAATGGTAGGCAAAAAAGTCAGGAGTTTATTCAGCTCCTGACTTTTTTACGTTTCATGCAGTGGAGTTGCACAAATACATCTTTCTTTGTCCCTTAGGAAAGGATATGATATAGTTTTTCACAAAGAGAGCGTTCTGGAGGCCAACACAATGAGGATTTTATTTGTTTGTACAGGGAATACGTGTAGAAGTCCGATGGCAGAAGCATTATTAAAAAAGAGACGCCCCGATTTTGAGGTTCAATCTGCAGGGATATTTGCTGGATTCGGTCAGCGACCTTCACAAGGATCTGTTGATGCATTATCCGCGAAAGGTATATCCCTAGAGCATCAATCTCAACCGGTTACACCCGACACCCTACATTGGGCGGAAATCGTCTTAACGATGACGACACAGCATAAGCAATCATTAGTAGCTCAATTCCCGAACTATTATGATAAAATTTATACATTGAAAGAATATGTACTAGAAGATAACTCCGATGCTTGGGAGCAATTAAAAAAAGCCTATGCTACACTTGAAGAAAAGCGTGCGAACATCTTAAATAAAGAAGGTAATTTCCTAAGGAATGAGCAAATGTATGATAAACTAAGTACGGAAATAGAAGAGATACAACGTCTTGAAAGTAGCTTGCCTAACTTGGACATTTCTGACCCATTCGGTGGCAGTCTGTCCGTTTATCAAGAGACGTTAGCGGAAATAGAACAGTATATAGATTTACTTATTAAAAAAATCGATAATCAATAAAAATAGGGGGTTTTCTTCCATGCGCGTTATATTAGCATCTGATCACGGTGGAATCCGTTTAAGAGAAGAGATTGCGAACCTTTTAAAGGAATTAAATATTGAGTTTGAGGATATTGGTTGTAACTGTGAAGGTTCCGTAGATTATCCGGATTATGCAATTCCCGCTGCAGAGCGAGTGGCTAGCGGGGAATTTGATAAAGGAATTCTCATCTGCGGGACAGGTATCGGAATGTCCATTAGTGCAAACAAAGTAAAAGGAATTCGTGCAGCGTTAGTACATGATGTATTTAGTGCGAAAGCAACACGTGAGCATAACGACTCGAACATTTTAACTATGGGAGAACGAGTTGTCGGACCAGGACTTGCCGTTGAAATCGTAAAAACTTGGCTACATGCAGATTTTCAAGCTGGTCGCCATGCCAATCGTATTAACAAGATTACAGAATACGAGGAAAAGTAAGAATCCTTATGAGTAATCTAGACATCAATAAGTGGACAAGTGAACTGGCCGATATAGTAGATGAATGGATAGATAGTGATTACTTGAAAAAGGGACATCTGTTTATCGTTGGATGCTCCACAAGTGAAGTGGCGGGTCAAAGAATTGGTACGTCTGGTAGTGAGGAAATAGCAGCATGTATATATGACAAGCTTTCTGAACTGCAACAAAGATCTGGAGTTGAAGTGATTTATCAATGCTGTGAACACTTAAACCGAGCGATTGTAGTGGAAAGGAAACTGGCAATGACCAAAGGATGGACAGAAGTAACGGCTGTTCCGGTTCCTACTGCAGGAGGTTCCATGGCATCTTATGCATTTAAACAATTCCGAGATCCTATCTTAGTAGAGTCTGTATTGGCTGATGCAGGGATTGATATCGGAGAAACGATGATTGGTATGCACCTAAAGCCGGTCGTCATTCCACTTCGATTCAAACAAAGGTATGTCGGACATGCGAGAGTGAATACGGCTCGAACTAGACCTAAATTGATAGGTGGAAAAAGAGCGGAGTATCCAGACAACCAAATGAGATAGTTTTACACAAGGATAAACATGTTTACCATGTCTATATAAAATTTAATTCACGTACAGGGGGATTCTACGATGGAACACGTAAAACAATTCGATCCAGAACTTTTTCAAGCAATGGAAGATGAAAGAAAGCGTCAAAACGACAAAATTGAATTGATCGCATCGGAAAACTTTGTTACGAAAGCTGTGATGGAAGCACAAGGTTCTGTGCTCACCAACAAATACGCAGAAGGCTATCCAGATAAAAGATATTATGGTGGCTGTGAGTATGTAGATGTTGCAGAAAATCTTGCGCGTGACCGTGCGAAGGAATTATTTGGCGCAGATCATGCAAATGTACAGCCACACTCTGGAGCACAAGCGAATATGGCTGTTTATTTCTCGGTATTAGAGCCGGGTGACACCGTATTAGGAATGAACTTAAGCCATGGTGGACACTTAACACACGGCAGTCCGGTCAACTTCAGTGGGAAGCTTTACAACTTCGTAGAATATGGCGTGGATCAAGAAACAGAACAACTTAATTACGTAGATATTTTAAACAAAGCGAAAGAAGTAAAACCAAAGCTCATTGTTGCAGGTGCTAGTGCGTATCCTCGCAAAATTGATTTTCAAAAGTTCCGTGAGATTGCAGATGTAGTTGGTGCTTATTTAATGGTTGATATGGCACACATTGCTGGTCTTGTGGCGACAGGTCTTCACCCAAGCCCAGTACCATATGCAGATTTTGTAACCACGACTACACATAAAACGTTACGTGGACCACGTGGTGGGATGATTCTTTGTAAAGAAGAATATGCGAAGCAAATTGATAAATCCATCTTCCCTGGTATTCAAGGGGGCCCTTTAATGCACGTCATCGCAGCTAAGGCGGTTGCATTCAAAGAAGCTCTATCAGATGACTTTAAAACGTACACGAAACAAATCATCGCTAATGCACAGCGTTTGAGTGAAGCCTTACAAAACGAAGGGATTCGAATCGTTTCTGGTGGTACAGATAATCATCTATTATTATTAGACGTTCGTCCGTTGAACTTAACTGGTAAAGTAGCAGAAAAAGCACTAGACGATGTAGGGGTAACGACAAATAAAAATACAATCCCATTCGATCCGGAAAGTCCATTTGTTACGAGTGGTGTTCGTATCGGTACAGCTGCTGTGACGACTAGAGGATTTGGGTTAGAAGAAATGGATGAGATTGCATCGATTATTGCAGGAACATTAAAAAATCATGAAGAGGAAGCGAAGTTAAAAGAAATGGAAGGTCGAGTAAAAGCGTTAGCGGACCGTTTCCCTCTTTATCAATAATGAAAAGTCCCTTGCCCCAGACATGGTGCAAGGGACTTTTCATGCGTTTTTTTGAGAATGCTAATGGGGAGTCTAGTAAATATTAAGCTTGAAAGAGCTTTGTTTTTTCAGTACAATTTTTAGGATGTAACTATTAAAAGGAGTGATCGATTTTGGGTAACGTATATGTGTTAGATCATCCGTTAATTCAGCATAAGCTAACATACATAAGAAATAAGAAAACAGGAACGAAAGAATTCCGTGAATTAGTAGACGAAGTAGCAGGTCTTATGGCTTTTGAAATTACAAGAGATATGCCAACAGAAGAGATTACGATTGAAACTCCGGTAACTGAGGCAAAGACAAAAATCCTTTCTGGGAAAAAAATAGGACTAGTTCCGATTCTACGAGCAGGTCTTGGAATGGTAGATGGTATTCTACGTCTTATTCCGGCAGCTAAAGTAGGACATGTCGGGTTATATCGTGATCCGAACACATTAAAACCAGTGGAGTACTATATTAAACTTCCTTCTGATATAGAAGAAAGAGAACTGATTGTGATTGATCCGATGCTTGCAACCGGAGGGTCTGCAAACGACGCCATCCATTCTTTAAAAAAACGTGGAGCAAACAACATTAAACTGATGTGTTTAATTGCTGCACCTGAAGGCGTAGAAGTCATTCAGAAAGATCACCCAGATGTAGACATTTACCTTGCAGCACTTGATGAGAAGTTAAATGAGAAAGGCTACATTGTACCAGGCCTTGGAGACGCCGGGGATCGTTTATTTGGAACGAAATAATATCTTAACTAATGGGGTGACCATCCATGGGTAACCGAATCAAAGTAATGACGATATTTGGAACAAGACCGGAAGCTATTAAAATGGCACCACTTGTACTAGAGCTGAAGAAACAATCGGATAAGTTTGAACCGATTGTGACCGTTACAGCACAGCACCGAGAAATGCTTGATCAAGTGCTCGAAATCTTCAACATAACTCCAGATTACGATTTAAATATTATGCAAGCGAAACAAACACTTTCTCAAATCACGACGAGAGCGCTTGAAGGGTTAGACGAAGTGATGAAGGAAACGAAGCCGGATATCGTACTCGTGCACGGAGATACAACGACTACATTCGCTGCCTCCCTTGCGGCGTATTACAATCAAATTGCAGTTGGACATGTGGAGGCCGGTTTACGGACGTGGGATAAATATTCTCCATATCCAGAGGAGATGAACCGCCAATTAACAGGAATTATGGCAGATTTGCATTTTGCGCCAACCGAGCAATCTAAACAAAATCTGTTAGCGGAGAACAAGAAAGAGGATTCTATTTTCGTCACCGGGAATACGGGAATCGATGCACTGAATACAACAGTAAGTGAGGACTATCAACATCCGATTATTGATTCTTTAGGAGAAAGTAGATTAGTACTCATGACCGCCCACCGACGAGAGAACTTAGGGAAGAATATGCAGCAAATGTTCCGTGCGATTAAGCGACTAGTCCAAGCTCATCCTGACGTGAAAGTGGTGTACCCTGTCCACTTAAATCCGGTAGTTCAAGAGACGGCCAACGAAATATTAGGAAATGATGAGCGAATTCAGCTCATTGAGCCATTAAATGCAGTGGATTTTCATAATTTCGCATCAAGAGCACACTTGATTTTAACAGATTCAGGTGGAGTTCAAGAAGAAGCGCCATCACTAGGTGTACCTGTGCTTGTTTTACGAGATACAACAGAGCGACCTGAAGGGATTGAAGCAGGCACGTTAAAGCTTGCGGGAACGGATGAAGAGACTATTTTCCAACTGGCAAATGAACTGTTATCAGATTCTGATGCACATGAGAAAATGGCAAAAGCATCGAATCCATATGGAGATGGACAAGCATCTGTGCGTATTGCGGAAGCGATTGATTATTTTTTTCATAACTCAAAGGATAGACCACAATCTTTTAACGTGAAATAAGTCTAGAGATTTTTTCTCTAGGCTTTTTTATATATATTGCATGCATGGAATTACTCTGCTCCGCAGACAATAAGAACTAAAAAACGAGGAGAGGATTCTGTGAGGAAAGTCGCTCAGTTATTCATTGTACTAACCATGATTGTCGGGTTAACTCCTATAAAAGTGAACGGCCAAATAGAATCCGACGAGCTATCCGTGATTGTGGAAGTGGATGGAGATCCCTATCAACATAAAGCTTACATAGAGGATCATCACCCTTTTGTAGAAGTAGTAGAAGTGTATGATACGTTGCTAAATGCAATCGCGATCAAAGGGAACCGACAGGATATCGAGGAAATCACGTTAATGGAAGACATAGAAAAAACATATCCAGTTCGTACTTATCACACAACAAATGTGAACACGAGCATTCCTTTCTTGAAAGATCCGGCTAACCAGCTGGATAAACCTCTAGCATATAATGGGGAAGGTGTGAAAGTGGGGGTTATTGATACAGGAGTCGACTTTCATCACCCGGACTTAACCAGCAGTTACGAGGGAGGATATGATTTAGTTGACTTAGATAAGGAGCCAATGGAAACCTTACCTGAGCAAGGTCAGCCAACCCTTCATGGCACACACGTCTCTGGAATCATTGCGGCCAACGGCAATATGAAAGGGATTGCGCCGGAAGCAGATCTATATGGATACCGCGCACTAGGTCCAGGCGGAATGGGTACTTCTGTACAGGTTATTGCTGCGTTAGAAAGAGCTGTAAATGATGGAATGGATGTTGTGAATATGTCCTTAGGAAATTCGGTGAACGGCCCAGATTGGCCAACAACAGTTGCAGTAAACAAAGCAATTGAAAAAGGGGTAACAGTCGTAATTGCCAACGGAAACGCTGGCCCGAACAATTGGACGGTAGGCTCTCCAGCTACGTCAGATAAAGCTATCTCAGTCGGAGCATCTACGCCTCCTTTAACCTATCCGTATTTGTTTGATTCCTTCACGGATAAGAAAATCCCGCTTCAAACCTTAATGGATTCAGTTCCGTGGAGTTTACAAAGAAAGTATCCTATTGTGTATGGTGGAATTGGTGAAAAAGAAATAAACGATGCAAAAGGGAAGATAGTTCTAATGAAGCGAGGCAAGATTCCTTTTGAAGAAAAGGCGAGAAAAGCGGAGGAAGCAGGAGCGATTGCTGTCTTAATCTACAATAATGAAAAAGGACCATTTCAAGGTGGACTTAATGATAAAGGCGATGAGATTACGATACCTGTAGCTTCCCTTTCTAAAAAAGATGGCGAATGGCTCTTAGAACATATGGTCCAAAAAAACAAATGGATGGCGACCGAATATGAAACGACAGAAGATAAGATGGCACAATTCAGCTCACGAGGACCTGTTACGATTTCATGGGACATTAAGCCAGAAATTGTTGCACCAGGAGCTGCTATAAATAGCACCGTACCGGGGGGCTATCAAGAACTGCAAGGGACTAGTATGGCAGCCCCACATGTTGCTGGGGGAGCTGTTTTAGTAAAGCAGGCACATCCGAACTGGACACCGGAGCAAGTAAAGGGGGCATTGTTGACGACGGCAATGCCAATAAGCGATGAAAAAGGAAACCGGTATGAGCCGATTGATCAAGGGATGGGCCGAATGCAAATTAAAAAAGCAATTCACACAGACACCATCCTTCATAATCCTTTACTATCACTTGGAAAATTAACAAAATTAAAAGAGGACGTGACCTATAAGCTGGAGATTGAGAATGTATCAGACGAAACGAAGGCCTATCACTTTGAACTACCAGAGCAAGAAAAGGGATTGCGCTGGCATTTTCCGAAGACCTTTACGATAGCGGCTAAGCAGACAAAGACAGTACCTATCACGCTAGAGGTAACAACTTCACAACGGAAAAAAGGATTGAATCAAGGTTGGGTCACTTTAAGGTCAGATGAAACCTCCTATGAACTTCCATACCTATTTGTTAATAAGGAAGCAAATTTCCCTAGGATAATGGGATTTGAATTTGGATTACAAGCGTTCTCCGATGGAAAATACGAATACAGGCTATATTTACCAGGAGGTGCCAAAGGGTTAACGGTTGATTTATATGATGCAAAGACGTTACAGTTCAAGAGAACGTTGCTCCAGCTTGAAGAGCTTAAGAAAGGCTTAACGGAAGGAGTAATAGAAGGAAGAAAAGTAGGCGATAGTGGAAGCTACTTGGCTAATATCACTATCGTAACGGAAAATGGGGAGACCTATTATCAGCAAGTGCCTGTAAAGATTATGAGTGATTAAAATAGTAAAAGTAAGTGGAATGAGGAGTACACTACATTCCACTTACTCTTACACTAAATTATGTAAAGTTTATGTAATGTCACAAATTTGTCGAAATCAAAATAACATTCATCTAGTATAATGATAATGATTATGAACCCAACTGTGCAGCATACATAACTTTGTAGTTAAAAACATTCTATAAACATACAGATTGACATTGGACAACCCCTATTGTATGCTATTTTAGGATGAGCATAGTAAGGGGTTACAAAAAGTAAAAAAGATTCATAGTCACAAGTGATTTCTACATCTATGTTATAGGACTCCTACTAGTATTGCGGGGGAAGCGAAATGAATGAATATCAAAGAATGATAACCCGTCAACGTAAGTGGATGTTCTACCTTCTATCGCTCTTAGTTTTAGGTGCGGGATTTACTCCATATCCTCGTATCTTCCTCGGACTTCTCCTTGGAACCGTTATAAGCTTTTACAATTTATGGCTTATGCAACGCAAGATTAATCAGCTAGGCTTAGCTACCATTCAAAATCGCCGAATGCAGGGCATTGGCACTTTTACGCGATTAGCTTCAGGCGCTGCCGCCGTATTAATCGCTCTACGCTTTGAGGAATATTTCCATCTTATAGCAGTTATTATTGGATTAATGACAGCTTATGTTGTCATTATGATAGATTTTGTACTACTTAAATCAAGAGACTTGCATAAGGAAGAGGGGTGAAAGATTTGGAACATGAAAAACCTTTAGCTCTCGATGTGTTTGGAATATCTTGGTTAGATTTTAACCTATCTAATGTATTAATGATGGCGATTGCATCTCTAATTGTGTTTATTCTAGGTGTAACGGCATCAAGAAGGCTTCAAATGAAGCCAACGGGTCTTCAGAATTTTATGGAATGGGTCATTGATTTCGTAAAAGGCATTATTGGAGATACGATGGACTGGAAAACAGGGAAAACCTTTCTTCCATTAGGATTAACTTTGATCACCTATATTTTCGTCAGCAACCTATTAGGGGTAGCCTTCATGGTTACGGATAGTCATCACCAGTTATGGTGGAAGTCGCCGACATCCGACCCGGGGATTACGTTGACATTATCCGCCATGGTTATCGTTTTAACACATTATTACGGTATTAAAGTAAAAGGTGTCAAAGAGTACGGAAAAGATTATTTCCGTCCAATGTGGTTCTTATTTCCAGTTAAGTTGCTTGAAGAGTTCTCGAATACGCTAACGTTAGGTCTTCGTCTTTTCGGTAACATATACGCAGGTGAGGTATTACTAACTATGCTTGCTGGACTAACCGCTTCAGGCGTCCTTGGATTCCTAGGTGGTGCAATCCCGATGCTAGCTTGGCAAGGATTCAGTTTATTCGTAGGTGCCATTCAAGCATTCATTTTCACTATGTTAACAATGGTTTATATGTCTCACAAAGTGAGCAGCGACCATTAATAATATTTTCGAAACTTCCGCCAGTGAGGTTTCAACCCCGCTGACGGATGTCAGTTGAAAAAAATTGACATTCCATGTTCATAGGGGAAAACAAGAACTAAACTTTTATATATTATGAGGAGGATTTTCATTATGGGAGCTTTAGCAGCTGCAATAGCAGTAGGATTGGCAGCACTTGGTGCTGGTATTGGTAACGGTCTAATCGTAAGTCGTACAGTAGAAGGTATCGCGCGTCAACCAGAATTGCGCAGTGCACTTCAAACAACAATGTTTATTGGTATCGGTCTAGTAGAGGCAATGCCGATCATCGCTGTTGTAATCGCACTAATCGTGATGTAACAGATTTTATATGTAAATGGCGAAGGTCTAACGTAGTTGTGCTTTCGCCATTCCTTTACGATTAGGAACCTATTTGTAAAGGAAAAACGTTTAAGTCAGATTCGATTTATTTGTTGTTTCGAAAGGAGTGAAATCTGTGCAATCATTAACAGGTGGTTGGTTGACGATACAAGCTGGTGGTGGAATTGGCGGTCTTTTTACTGGAGACATGCTAGCCCAACTTTTCTTCTTTATTGTATTACTAGTCCTACTACGTAAATTTGCGTGGGGACCATTAATGGGAGTAATGAAACAAAGGGAAGATCATATCGCGAACGAAATTGAAACAGCTGAAAAAAATCGCCAGGAAGCAGAGCGTGCTTCTCGTGAAGCAAACGAGCAATTACAAAAAACTCGTCAAGAAGCACAAGCGATCATTGAAGAGGCGAAAAAAGCTGGTCAAAAGCAAGAACAAGATATTATTGCTTCTGCTCGTAAAGAAGCAGATCGTATAAAAGAAGCAGCACAAGAAGAAATCAACAACGAGAAAGAAAAAGCGATTCAAGCGCTTCAAGATCAAGTGGCAACACTCTCTGTACAAATTGCTACTAAAGTAATTGAAAAAGAGATTAATGCACAAGACCAAGAGAAATTGATTTCCGAATATATTAAAGAGGTAGGAGAAGAGCGATGAGTGAAGCAGTAGTTTCCAAGCGTTATGCAGATGCTCTTTTTCAACTTGCACAAGAAAAATCTCGATTAATAGAGTTAGAAGAAGAAATGCGTGCTTTGGACGAAATTGTGAAGCAAAGCCCAGAGCTTTTAACTTTTTTAACAAACCCGAAAGTAAATGGTTCTGATAAAAAGAACCTACTAAAAGAATCACTAAAAGACTTTTCGAATGAAGTGCTTCATACACTATTTATTCTTGTGGATCGTCACCGTGAAGAATCTATTCCGGATGTGATCACACATGTTATTGCGTTAGCAAACGAAATGAAAGGCATCGCAGAAGCGAAAGTCTACTCTGTTCGTGAGTTATCGATTGATGAACAAGAAGAGATTTCTAAGGTGTTTGCGAAGAAGCTAAACATCAACGTATTGAAAATAGAAAACATTGTAGATCCAAGCATTATCGGTGGAATCAAGATTAGAATTGGGAACACCATATATGATGGATCGATTTCTGGAAAGCTTACTCGTCTAGAGCGAAGCATAGTGTCAGCTAATTAAGGATGATAGGGGTGAAATGGCATGAGCATAAAAGCTGAAGAAATCAGTTCACTGATTAAACAGCAGATTGAAAACTATCAATCAGATATCCAAGTATCTGATGTTGGTACAGTTATCGAAATTGGTGACGGTATCGCACGTGCACACGGCCTTGATAATGTCATGGCTGGGGAGCTCGTTGAATTTTCAAATGGTGTCATGGGTATGGCACAGAACTTAGAAGAAAACAATGTTGGTATCGTTATCTTAGGCCCTTACACGGAAATCCGTGAAGGAGACGAAGTGAAACGTACTGGCCGTATTATGGAAGTGCCTGTTGGTGAGGAATTACTAGGACGTGTAGTAAATCCACTTGGACAACCAATCGATGGGAAGGGTGCAATTGAGACAAGTAAAGCTCGTCCAATTGAATCACCAGCTCCAGGGGTAATGGATCGTAAATCCGTTCATGAACCACTTCAAACAGGTATTAAAGCAATTGATGCACTAGTACCAATCGGACGTGGACAACGTGAGCTAATCATTGGAGACCGTCAAACTGGTAAAACAACAGTAGCAATTGATGCAATCCTGAATCCAAAAGGTCAAGATATGATTTGTATTTATGTAGCGATTGGCCAAAAAGAATCTACGGTTCGTGGAACGGTAGAAACGTTACGTAAATACGGTGCACTTGATTACACTATTGTTGTATCTGCAGGTGCGTCTGACCCTGCACCACTTCTTTACCTAGCTCCATATACAGGGGTGTCTATGGGTGAAGAATTTATGTACAACGGAAAACACGTATTAGTAGTATATGATGACTTGTCCAAACAAGCGGCAGCGTACCGTGAACTTTCCTTGTTACTACGTAGACCTCCAGGTCGTGAAGCATTCCCAGGGGATGTATTCTACTTGCACTCTCGTTTACTAGAGCGTGCTGCGAAGCTTAGTGATGCAAAGGGTGGCGGTTCTTTAACAGCACTTCCATTCGTTGAAACACAAGCAGGGGATATCTCCGCATATATCCCGACAAACGTTATTTCCATCACAGATGGACAAATTTTCTTGCAGTCTGATCTATTCTTCTCTGGTGTTCGTCCAGCGATTAACCCAGGTCTTTCTGTATCCCGTGTAGGTGGTTCTGCACAAATTAAAGCGATGAAAAAAGTTTCAGGTACGCTACGTCTAGACCTAGCTTCTTACCGTGAACTAGAATCCTTCGCACAATTCGGTTCAGACCTTGATGCGGCAACGCAGGCGAAGCTAAATCGTGGTGCACGTACTGTAGAAGTGTTAAAGCAAGGCCTTCACAAACCACTTGATGTAGAAAAACAAGTGATGATTATCTACGCACTTGTTAATGGATATCTAGATGATATTCCTGTGGAAGACATTACTCGCTTTGAGTCTGAATTCCATGTATGGTTAGATAACAATAAAGCTGATTTATTGTTATCAATCCGTGAGACAGGAAATCTTGGGGAAGCAGAGGATATGAATGGTGCTGTAGAAGCATTCAAGAAAACATTCGTACCATCTGCGTAAGGCTCAATAGGTCGAAATCCTTGTAAGAAAGGACGGTGAAAGACGTGGCATCATTAAGAGATATCGAGAAGAAAATTAGTTCTCGTAAGAAAACAAAGCAAATTACAAAGGCGATGCACATGGTTTCTGCTTCGAAGCTTAGCAAGGCAGAGCAAAATGCAAAATCCTTTGTACCATACAGCGATAAAATCCAAGAAGTAGTAGCAAGTATCGCAGCGAACGATTCGAATATTCAGCATCCAATGTTGAAACAACGAGCCGTGAAAAAAGTGGGATACTTTGTGATCACTTCAGACCGTGGTCTCGCTGGTGCATATAACAGTAGTATCCTAAGAACGGTATATCGAGACATTACACAACGCCATAGTTCTGCGGACGAATATACGATTATCGTAATTGGTCGAATCGGAAGAGATTTCTTTGTGAAGCGTGGCTTCTCAGTTTCAAAGGAAATCGTTGGCATTGGTGATCAACCGAGCTTTGCGGATGTGAAGGAATTAGCGAACGAAACGGTTCAAATGTATATCGATGAAGAAATCGATGAATTAAACATTTACTATAACCATTACGTAAGTGCTATTTCTCAAGAAGTAACATCTCGCAAGCTATTACCTTTAACGGATATTTCTCAAGGCTCTGGTTCTAAAAGCTCGTATGAGTACGAGCCAGATCAAGAGAAGATACTGGAGGTTCTTTTGCCTCAATATGCAGAAAGTATGATTTACGGAACGCTTTTAGATGGGAAAGCTAGTGAGCACGCTGCTCGTATGACTGCGATGCAGAATGCAACAGATAATGCGAACCAACTAATTGACGAATTGTCACTGACATACAACCGTGCCCGTCAAGCAGCAATTACGCAAGAAATTACCGAAATTGTTGGTGGAGCGGCAGCACTCGAATAGGACTTTGAGAAGAAGTAAGGAGGGAAAACGATGAGCAAAGGATACGTTACACAAATAATGGGACCAGTTGTCGACGTTAAATTTGAAGACGGACATCTTCCTGAAATTTATAACGCTTTAACGGTTCTTTCCAGTGATGGTAGTGAAAGCAGCCTAACGCTTGAGGTTGCCTTACACCTTGGCGATGACAGTGTACGTACAATCGCGATGTCATCTACGGAAGGAATTCAACGTGGTGCAGAAGTGAAGGACCAAGGTTCCCCGATCTCTGTTCCAGTTGGAGACGTAACGTTAGGTCGTGTATTCAACGTATTAGGGGATAACATTGACCTTGATGAGAAGATTGATGCTAGTGTGAGAAGAGACCCAATTCACCGTCAATCTCCAAAGTTTGAAGATTTAGCTACAGAAACTGAAATTTTAGAAACAGGTATTAAAGTAGTAGACTTACTTGCTCCGTATATTAAGGGTGGTAAGATCGGACTATTTGGTGGTGCGGGTGTAGGTAAAACCGTATTAATTCAAGAGCTTATTAACAACATCGCCCAAGAGCACGGTGGTATTTCCGTGTTCGCTGGGGTAGGGGAACGTACTCGTGAAGGAAACGACCTCTACTTTGAAATGAAAGACTCTGGCGTTATCGCAAAAACAGCGATGGTATTCGGTCAAATGAACGAGCCACCTGGAGCACGTATGCGTGTAGCACTAACTGGTCTTACAATGGCGGAATATTTCCGTGATGAGCAAGGACAAGACGTGTTACTATTTATCGATAACATTTTCCGTTTCACACAAGCAGGTTCTGAGGTATCCGCCCTTCTTGGACGTATGCCATCTGCCGTTGGTTACCAACCAACACTTGCTACAGAAATGGGTCAGCTTCAAGAGCGTATTACGTCAACGAAAAAAGGTTCTGTTACATCCATCCAAGCGATTTATGTACCTGCCGATGACTATACGGATCCAGCACCAGCTACTACCTTCGCTCACTTAGATGCGACTACAAACCTAGACCGTAAGCTTTCTGAGCAAGGTATTTATCCTGCCGTAGATCCATTAGCTTCTACGTCTCGTGCTCTTGATCCAGAAATCGTTGGGGAAGAACACTACAACGTAGCTCGTGAAGTGCAACAAACACTTCAACGTTACAAAGAGCTACAAGATATTATTGCAATCTTAGGTATGGACGAGCTTTCTGATGAGGATAAATTAACAGTTGCTCGTGCACGTCGTATTCAATTCTTCCTATCTCAGAACTTCCACGTAGCAGAGCAGTTTACTGGTCAACCTGGTTCTTATGTGCCGGTTCAAGAAACTGTAAAAGGCTTCCGTGAAATTCTAGATGGTAAGCATGATGATCTTCCAGAGGATGCATTCCGTTTAGTTGGACGTATCGAGGAAGTAGTCGAAGCAGCAAAACAAATGAACTATTAATAAGCTAGAGTAGTTTATCCTCTCGGGTAAAACTACTCTGACTTATGAAAATGGTTAACAATAGTGGACACGCAGCTAAGTTGCGATCCAAGCCCAAGGAGGGATTGTAATGAAAACACTAACTGTGAGTGTTGTCACTCCTGATGGCCCTGTCTTGGAAGATACATTTGAAATGGTTAGTTGTAAATCGGAGATTGGGGAGCTTGGTATTTTACCAGGTCACATCCCAATGGTTGCGCCTCTTTCCATTAGTGCCGTTCGCCTGAAAAATGGCGACGATACGAAAAAACTTGCTGTAAACGGCGGATTTTTAGAAATTCGTCCGGAAAAAGTAACGATTCTTGCTCAATCTGCTGAAGATCCACATGAGATTGATGTAGAACGTGCAAAGCGAGCAAAAGAAAGAGCGGAGCAACGATTACAATCTAAACAAGATGATATAGATTTCAGACGGGCAGAACTAGCATTAAAAAGAGCAATGAACCGTCTAGATATTGTCGGATAAATAATAACTAATATGACGAAGAAGAAGACTTGGAGCCTGTGTAAGGTTTTAAGTCTTTTTTTGTTGAGAAAGAAGGGCGTGCCTGTCACTTCCCGGTTTCTGTCGAAAACCGGAAAGTGACAGGCACGCCCCGAACGATGTCGAAAAACTTTTTCATATCATTTTAATAACTCGCCCAACATATTGAGTTACATAGAATAAAGCAAGCGTAAAATTCGACACAAAAAGTAAACGTTTACATAGTTGTTGAATCAACGAAAACACTATACTACAATTATTTATGTAATCGTTTTCAAAAAAGACGATTGTATAAAATAAAAAGGGGGAAAAAGGATGAAACACTGGAAAAAGGTTTTTGGGATAATGAGTTTACTGTTCCTAAGTATTTTCCTAGCAGCATGTAATAGCACAGATGAACAAGCCTCAAGTGAAACGGGTAATAGTGAAAAAGAAACAACCGAAGAAAAGCAAGAGGAAGAGGAGAAAGTAACCCTCGTTTACTCATCAGGAGTAGATACAACGGATGCAACTGAAAAATTGATTGAAGCCTTTGAAGCATCCCATCCTAACATCGATATTGAGTACCGGGAAATGCCTGCAGATACAGGACAACAGCACGATCAATATGTAACAGCATTTAGTGCACAGAGTTCGGAAATCGATGTGTTTGAAGGAGATGTGATTTGGCCAGCAGAGTTTGCGCAAGCAAACTACACATTAGATTTAGATCGATTTATTAAAGCTGATGGCATAAACATGGATGACTATTTTCCTGGTACGGTAGCTGCTGGAAAATTTAATGGAAAGCAGTGGGCCATGCCTATGTTCTCTGATGCGGGAATGCTTTATTACAGAACGGACATCGTCGATACACCTCCGAAAACATGGGACGAACTAATCAAACAAGCAAAGTCTCTTAAGGGAGAGGCTGGAACTCAATTCGGATATCTTATGCAAGCAGCTCAATATGAAGGACTTGTATGTAACGCGATTGAGTTTATCGCTTCCTACGGAGGACAAATTATTAATGAAAATAACGAAGTGGTGGCAAACAGCCCAGAAACAGTAAAAGCGATTAAGAAAATGCAAGAAATCGTAAACTCTGCCTTCGTACCGGATAACATTTTAAACTTTATGGAAACAGAAACGGAAACGGCTTGGATTGAAGGTCAGTCTGTTTTTGCACGTAACTGGCCTTATATGCAAGCATCCTCCAATGACCCTGAAAGATCTAAAGTAATCGATAAAATCGGAATTACAACTCTTCCATCTGGTGATGCGGATAGTGCTGCTACGTTAGGTGGTTGGATGGCCATGATAAATCGATATACGGAACATCCAGAAGCAGCTTGGGAACTCGTAAAATTCTTATCGGGACCTGAAGGCCAAAAAATCCGTGCTATTGAAGGAGGATCAGCGCCTACGTTAAAGGCACTTTATGAAGATGCTGATATTAAAGAAGCTAGCCCTCTATTTGCCAACCCAGAATTCCAAAAAGTATTGGCAGCAGCAGTGCCAAGACCGGTTTCCCCAATTTACCCAGAGATCTCAGACATTTTGCAAATAGAACTGTCAAGTGCACTAACAGGTGATCAAACAGCAGAAGAAGCAGCAGCAAACATCCAAACCAAAGTAGAAGCAGCCATAAACGAATAAAACCCTCGTGCCTGTCACTTCCCGGTTTTTGTCGAAAACCGGGAAGTGACAGGCACACCCCGAATTGTGTCGAACTACTTTTTATTTTCATTTTAATAACTAACCTAATCCGTTGTCGCCGTAAGAAGTATATACAAGTTGATATAGGAACAACTAGAAAACGCTTACTTTTTTATCTAAAAACCGTTGACCCTTTAAAATTAGATGTACTATAATAAAAAATGTAATCGATTTCATAATAGTACATTCAATGCGTTAAGCGGTTACATGAATGGGTCTACTAATTTAAAGGGGGAATTAGTTTGAAACTTTGGAAATCAGCCTTAGCGAGTCTTGGATTACTTCTACTAGTATTGTTTTTAGCGGCATGTAATGGTGGAAATGACAAGGCTTCGGACGATTCAGGTAACACAGATACAGAGACAACCGATGAGAATACAGAAGATGAGAAAGTAACGATTGTATATGCACGTGGTGTAGATACAACAGGTGCAAACGAAAAGCTAGTAGCAGCATTTGAGGAAGCACATCCGAACATCGATGTAGAATTCCGGGAAATGCCTGCAGATACAGGACAACAGCACGATCAATATGTAACAGCATTTAGTGCACAAAGCTCCGAAATTGATGTGTTCGATGCAGACGTAATTTGGCCAGCAGAATTTGCTCAAGCAAACTATGCCTTAGAGCTAGATCGTTTCATCAAAGCAGATGGTATCAACATGGAGGACTATTTCCCAGGAACAGTAGCAGCAGGGAAGTTTAATGGAAAGCAATGGGCAATGCCTAAATTCACAGATGCGGGGATGCTTTATTACAGAACGGACATCGTCGATACTCCTCCGAAAACATGGGATGAGCTGATTGAACAAGCAAAATCTCTTGACGGTGAAGCAGGTACACAATTTGGTTACTTAATGCAGGCTTCTCAATATGAAGGACTTGTGTGTAACGCAATTGAGTTTATTGCTTCCTACGGCGGACAAATCATTAATGAGAATAACGAAGTGGTTGCGAATAGCCCAGAAACAGTAAAAGCGATTAAGAAAATGCAAGAAATCGTAAACTCTGACTTCGTACCGGATAACATTTTAAACTTCATGGAAACAGAAACAGAGACAGCATGGATCGAAGGTCAATCCGTATTTGCACGTAACTGGCCTTATATGCAAGCATCTTCCAATGATGAAGAGAGATCCAAAGTCGTAGGTAATGTTGGAATTACGACATTACCAGCTGGTGATGCAGGAAGTGCGGCAACTCTAGGTGGTTGGATGACAATGATTAACCGTTATAGTGAGCATCCAGAAGCTGCTTGGGAATTTGTGAAGTTCATGACTGGTCCAGAAGGTCAAAAAATCACAGCAACAGAAGGTGGATCAGCACCAACTTTGAAGGCACTTTATGAGGATACTGAAATCCAAGAAGCAAGCCCATTATTTGCAAACCCTGAGTTTGTAAAAGTGTTGGAAGCTGCAGTACCACGCCCAGTAACACCAATTTATCCAAAGATCTCTGATATTTTACAAATTGAACTTTCTAGTGCATTAACTGGAGATCAAACCGCGGAAGAAGCAGCAGCAAATATCCAAACAAAAATTGAAGAAGCAATGAGTGAGTAACGCTTCTACAGTAGAGGAGCAAGATGAGCGGAAACTCTCATCTTGCTTTTCCTTTACCCCTACCAGGGTAGCTAGGTTTAAGAAGGAAGATAAGGTTAACGAAAGCATCGAGCCTGCACCTTTCACACCAAGTTTTTCAATACGAAAGTCTCGAGACACAGGGCAAATGGAAAAAAGAAGGGGGATCACGATGAAGAAGTTTCAATTAAACGAAAAACAGCTAGGTTATGCCATGGTCATACCGTCACTAATTTTAGTTTTTGTTGTTACCCTGTGGCCAGTTGCGCAATCTATGTGGAATAGTTTGTTTGACTATCGATTAAATGACCCAACCCGTTCTCAAAAAATGTTAGATGCAAATATTGATCTTGAGCGTTATGCGGATAACTACTTTTATATCGGGAATCAATTAGAAAGCTTAGCAACTGCTGCTCCAGGAGAAGACGCAGCTAAGGTTCAAGATATTCAAGATCAAATCGAGTCCTTTCATCAGCAACTTTTAAAGAATGACCAAATAAAGAAGGATATCGCAACCATCGATGAAATGCTCATGAAATATCAACCGGTTACGGATTCGGAATTAAAGTATGAACAGATTGATAATGATTTTGCTGTTGATTATCGACAGGCTCTCCAATCCTTTGAAGAACAATTAACAACCATGGCTGAAGCGACAAGCGACGAGCAACTATCCGAACAATTTACACAAACAGCAGGGTTGTTAGGTGCTACGAGTAACACGATTCTAAAATCTAACTTTATCGGATTGGACAATTACGTCAAATATTTCAAGGATAAAAGAATGTGGCAGTCCCTCTGGAATACGACATTCTTTACAGTTATTTCTGTAGGATTTGAGCTCGTATTAGGATTAGCAATTGCGTTGCTCATCAACAGAGCCTTTAAAGGTCGAGGTTTAATTCGGGCATCCGTACTCATTCCATGGGCCATTCCAACGGCTGTTGCTGCCATGATGTGGGGATTTCTATATGACGGTCAATCTGGAATCGTCGGACATTATTTAGAAGTGTTAAACATCGTGCCAGATGCATCGTGGCTACTGTCTACATCGAATGGGGCGATGTTCTCCGTTATTTTAGCGGACGTTTGGAAAACTACTCCATATATGGCTCTATTACTATTAGCAGGCTTACAAACGATTCCGATGTCACTATATGAAGCAGCATCAGTGGACGGTGCAACGAAGCTCCAGCAGTTTCGATCTATTACACTACCATTATTAAAATCTAGTATTCTAGTTGCCTTATTGTTCCGTACTCTAGATGCATTCCGTGTATTTGACTTGATTTACGTATTGACAGGTGGAGGACCAGCGAACGCAACTGAATCTATTTCGGTATATGCTTATGAAACCTTGTTCGCACAGCAAAACTTCGGAGAAGGTTCCGTACTGTCAGTTATTGTATTCATCTGTGTTGCCATCATTAGTGTCATTTACGTGAAGTTAATCGGTTCAGAACTTATTTCAGGAAGAACAAGATAAGGGGGGGAACACAATGAAAAAAGCGGGATTTGGATTTTACACATTTCTCGTAATCTTTGTATTTTTAGTCATGTTCCCATTCATCTGGGTATTCTTGACATCCATTAAACCACCTGGAGAAATTTTCTCATCCTTTAACTGGTTTACGAAAAATCCAGGCTTAGATTCGTATGAAGCGGCCTTAACGAATCGACCACTGCTGCGATATATGTTAAATAGCTTCGTGGTGTCATCGTTAACAACTGTTTTAGCACTCGCTTTCGCATCGTTTGCCTCTTACGCAATTACAAGACTTCCGATAAGAGGAAAAGGACTTATTCTTGGAATTGTGCTTGCTGCATCGATGTTTCCACAGATTGCGATTATTTCACCAATGTTTAATTTGATTACAGGACTTGGCCTTAGAAATAGTTATTTAGGATTAGTGATTCCTTATATTACGATTAGTTTACCTTTGGCAATTTGGATACTATCCACCTTTTTTCAGAAAATACCGTATGAACTGGAGGAATCGGCAAAGCTGGATGGGGCAAGTCCATTTCAGACATTCCGAAAAATCATCTTTCCACTCGCCGCACCAGGGGTGTTTACAACTGGAATTCTCGTTTTTATTGCGGCATGGAATGAATACCTTTTTGCTTTAACAATCAATAGTTCCGATATGTGGCGCACCGTTCCCGTAGGGATTTCGATGTATCAAAGTCAGTACTCCATTCCTTGGGGAGATATCTCGGCTGCGACCGTTATCGTAACCATACCAATCGTCATCATCGTTCTACTATTCCAACGTAGAATCGTGTCAGGACTTACATCAGGATCTGTAAAAGAATAAAAACTATAAACTTAAGAAAGAGGGGATTCACATGCGCGTAACTGTATGGAATGAAAACAGACACGAAAAGAAAAATCCAGAGGTAGCTAAGATTTATCCAAATGGAATTCATGGTGCTATAGCTTCATTTCTAGAGGAAAAGGGCTTTGAAGCGTCCACAGCAACACTAGATGAACCAGAGCATGGACTTACAGATGAAGTATTAGAAAAAACCGATGTTTTAGTTTGGTGGGGACACCTCGCACATGACGAAGTATCAGATCAAATTGTAGAAAAAGTACACGAGCGTGTCTTGAAAGGAATGGGATTAGTGGTTCTTCATTCCGGTCACTTCTCCAAAATATTTAAAAAGCTAATGGGAACCTCCTGTGATCTAAAATGGAGAGAAGCGGACGAGAAAGAACGACTATGGGTCGTAGATCCTTCCCATCCAATCGCAGAAGGTGTGGATCAATTCATAGAGTTGGAAAAAGAAGAAATGTATGGAGAGCATTTTGACATCCCAACGCCAGACCAACTCGTATTCGTTAGTTGGTTTGAGGGGGGAGAGGTGTTCCGTTCAGGCTGTACGTATCAACGAGGAAATGGAAAAATATTTTACTTCCGTCCTGGACATGAATCGTATCCAACCTATCATCATCCAGACATTCAAAAGGTTATTGCGAACGGTGTGAAGTTCGTTCAACCGGTGAAGCGGGACTATCCTATTTACGGAAATGCTCAACCACTTGAAACAATATCAAACAAACCTGAGTAATAAGGAGCTGATGGATATGGGAAAACTGAAAGTAGGAGTAGTGGGATGTGGAAGCATTGCCAATCATCGCCATTTACCAGAGTATCAAAACAACCCTGCTGTAGAAATTGTAGCAGTATGTGATATTGTCGAGGAACGCGCAAAAACGACGGCCGAACTATTTGGTGCAGCAAATTATTATACCGATTATCAGGAACTGATTCAAAATAACGACGTGGATATGATCAGCGTCTGTACCCCTAATTATTTGCATGCCCCTGTTTCCATTGCGGCGCTGAATGCAGGGAAGCACGTCCTATGTGAGAAGCCAATGGCCACGTCAGAAGCAGAAGCAAAAGACATGATTGCAGCTTCAGAGAAATCTGGGAAGAAGCTTATGATTGGCCATAATCAACGCTTTGTCCCTTCCCATCAAAAAGCAAAAGAATTGATTGCGAATGGTGAGTTAGGTCGTATTTATAGCTTCCGTACAGCATTTGGTCATGGAGGACCAGAAGGCTGGAGTGCCGATGGCAAAAAAAGCTGGTTCTTTAAAAAAGAAGAAGCGTTTATCGGTGCGTTAGGAGATTTAGGTGTCCATAAAGCAGATTTACTTCGCTATATATTAGGAGAAGAAGTGAAGGAAGTGGCTTCCTTTGTGGAGGGAAATGCGAAACAAAATAGCACGGTCGATGACAATGCGGTTGCGTTACTTCGAACAGAGTCCGGCATTATCGGTACGTTAGCGGCAAGCTGGGCTTACGTTTCTAGTGAGGATAACTCTACGGTTATTTATGGGGAACATGGGATTATGAGATTAGAAGAGGATCCCGTTTACTCGATGATTATTCAGTATAAAGACGGGTCTACCGTTAATTATCAACTTGGACAAATACAAACAAATGAAAACCAATCGAATTCTGGCGTTATTGACCACTTTGTTTCAAGTGTCCAAAACGATGAGCAACCTCTCATTACAGGAGAAGAAGGTTGGAAATCTCTACAAGTTATTATCGCGGCCTTAGAGGCAAACGAGACAAAGAAAAACGTGCAGTTATAGGAGGATACGTATGCTTCGAATAGGAGTGATCGGGGTAGGTGGGATTGCACAAGCTAGACACTTACCTACCTTTGCTAACATGAAAGATCGAGTGAAAATCCAAGCAGTTTCCGATATCAATTCAGAGCTTGCGCAAAAGGTAGCAACTGAGTACGATGTACCGGTTGTTGTGCAAAACTATGAGGATATGTTCGACCAAGTCGATGCGGTAACCATTTGTACACCGAACAAGTTTCATGCCAATATTGCCATTGCTGCTTTAGAAGCTGGTAAGCATGTGCTATGTGAAAAACCGATGGCTTTATCTGCTCAAGAAGCCGAAAAAATGGTAGAAACAGCAAAGCGAACTGGAAAAACACTTTTTATCGGATTTCACTACCGATTTATGAAAGAATCCCAAGCGGCGAAAAAAATCATGGGTGCGGGAGAGATCGGAAAACCACTGGTCGTTCGAGTCGAAGCACTTCGTCGACGAAAAGTACCGGGATGGGGTGTGTTTACGAATAAGGAGCTTCAGGGTGGAGGTAGTTTAATTGATTTTGGATGCCACCATTTAGATTTGGCACTTTGGTTATTAGGAAACCCTGAACCAGTAGAAATATCTGGTGCAACCTATCAAGATCTTAGTACATCAGGAGACCTTGTTAATATGTGGGGAGATATTGATGCAAGCACGTTTGAAGTGGATGATCATGCGACGGCCTTCATCCGTTTTCGAAATGGAGCATCCTTATTTTTAGAAACATCGTGGGCTGCAAACGTGGCGGATGATAAAGAATCAGTGAGAATTTCGGGAGATAAAGCGGGACTGGATGTATTTCCGTTTGCTGTTTATCAATCGAAGCACGGCTTATTAGTGGACCAAGTACCTCATTGGTTACCAGGACCGGATGATCCGAGTATCCTACAAGCTGCTAACTTTGTAGATAGCTGTTTAGGGGTTGGAGAAGCGATTGTGAAGCCAGAGCAGGCTTTGCAAACCTCTAGAATTATTGATGCGATTTATGAAAGTAGCCTGACTGGAAAAAGTGTTCGATTCTAAGGAACAAAGGAGAGGAGAACGGTATGAGACTAGGAGTATTTACCGTATTATTTGCAGATCAATCATTTGAAGACATGCTAGACCATGTGAAAGCATCCGGATTAGAAGCGGTAGAAATTGGAACTGGTAACTACCCTGGAAATGCCCATTGTCCATTAGATGAGCTGCTCGATTCGGAAGCCAAAAGAAACGAATATATAAAAGCAGTAACGGATAGAGGCCTAACCATTAGTGCATTTAGTTGCCATGGAAATCCGCTATCCCCAGATACACGATTTGCGAAGGAAAGCCATGAGATATTAATTAAAACGATACAATTAGCAAACCTTTTGAATGTTCCAGTTGTAAATTGCTTTTCAGGTACAGCTGGAGATCATGAGGGAGCGAAATATCCGAACTGGCCCGTGGCTCCTTGGCCAAATGAATATGCCGATGTGCTAACATGGCAATGGGAAGAAAAACTGATTCCGTACTGGAAGGATGTTGGCCGAATTGCGGAAAAACATAATGTGAAAATCGGATTAGAGCTTCATGCAGGCTTCCTCGTTCATACACCATATACGATGCTAAAGCTGCGGGAAGAAACGACTGAAGCCATTGGAGCAAACCTTGATCCAAGCCACTTATGGTGGCAAGGCATTGACCCGGTAGCAGCTATCAAAATATTAGGAAAAGCAAATGCGATTCATCACTTCCATGCGAAGGACACCTACATTGATCAAGATAACGTCAACATGTATGGATTAACAGATATGCAGCCATATGGAAATGTACAAACACGAGCGTGGAACTTCCGCTCTGTTGGCTGTGGACATGGCTTAGAAGATTGGTCGAACATGATGAGCGCCTTACGGACCTATGGCTACGATTATGTTGTAAGCATAGAACACGAAGACCCAATTATGTCCATCGAAGAAGGCTTCCAACGAGCCGTTCAAAACTTAAAATCTGTAGTAATAAAAGAAAGCCCTGCTGATATGTGGTGGGTATAAAATAGAACTCCTTCAAAGGGATAAAACCTTTGAAGGAGTTGTTTTTGTTAACTGGTAAAAAGTATATAATGGTTGTTTCTTAGGATGTTTTGAATTCAAAGGAACGAGAAGTAGTAAATGACTGTCTAAAAAAGATAAAACTGTCGATATTACCCGGGAAATATCGAAATATGCCAAAGATGTAATCTTGGATTCATTGACAATTCCTCAAGCACGTGTCACTCTTTTTACAAGAGCTATTTAGAGAGGAAGAGGGAAAACGATGATGGAAACAATCGGGCAACAGGCGGCAATAAGTATCATCTCGCACATAATTTTCATTATTTTCACGTGGAGGGTGTTCCAGTCGGTTAATTTCGAACCAATGTTCCGAAAAGGGAGAACAGCCGAAGCTACGGTCGTCATTATCTTTTTAACGATAGCAGTTGGCACGACCGTGAGTACATTCTTTTTAAATCTATTACAATGGTCAGAGCAACTGTTGTACTTATTTTAATGAGTTATAACAGAATGATAGATTTGGAAGTATAGCAATCTACTATCTTGGTGATACTGAAACTAGTATTCATGAAGATAGGAGAGATTACATAATGAAGTCCAGGTTCATTCTCGTTGTAACCGTTATTTTAGTAGGTATTGTAAGTTCCTTTAATTCTTTACGGAGTGTATCTTCATCTCATTTAACGGAGTTGAAGGATATGGTGAGTGTTGTGGAAGCGCAAGGACTAGAGGTTGAAGAATGGGAGATTCAAATGAAAGAGTCTCTTTCCCGTATGGACTATCCACAAATGCTGCAAACGTTGCACACGGAATTGGCATCTTATGAGTTTTGGATGGAAGACGGAGAAAAAGCCTTAAAATTTATTTGGGATAACCCACACAAAAGTCAGCAAGGAAACGAAAGATTTATAATGCTTGTTCCAAATGCTCAAGAGCAAGACGTACAAATGACATATGTTGTTTCTGGAACAAATTGGACAAAATCAACCGAAGCATATTACTCCAAAACAATCGACGACAAAATAAATGTAGTATTTTCCGAAAAAATGTCAAAATATACTTGTCTCACTACAATGTCAAGTGATAAGATTAATAGTGTTGATTTTTTTGAAACATTAAAAGAAAAATTGAAAGTTCAACCACTTAAAAATATGAAAGAAAATGATTTTGAAGTCCTATCGGGTTATACGCCCCATTGGAGTTCTTCGATTCCCATTGCGGACGGGCAAATGAACGTGCAAGCTGCCGCAAGAACAGGATTGGGCGGTAAAACAACCATTACAATAGGAACACCTATCATTACTACTGAATACTAATAATAGTGAAATTGGACGCAGAGGAGAATGAACCTTGGATAAAATCATCGTCCGTGGTGGGAGGCAGCTTTCAGGCACTGTCAAAGTAGAAGGCGCTAAGAATGCCGTACTGCCTGTCATCGCAGCAAGTATGATCGCAAGTGAAGGAAAAAGTGTACTTCATGAAGTTCCAGCTCTTGCTGATGTTTTTACGATAAAAGAAGTTTTAAGCCATATGAATGCTGATGTAAGTTTTAAAGATAATACAGTGACAGTTGATGCTTCTAAACCACTGAAAACCGAGGCTCCTTTTGAGTATGTGCGAAAAATGAGAGCATCTGTCTTAGTGTTAGGACCACTTCTTGCTCGTTATGGTCATGCAAAAGTAGCAATGCCGGGAGGATGCGCAATTGGCTCTCGACCAATTGATCTCCATCTAAAAGGCTTTGAAGCGATGGGTGCAAACGTGCATGTTGGTAACGGGTTTGTAGAGGTGCAAGCAGATGGTCGTCTACAAGGAGCTAAGATTTATCTAGACGTACCAAGTGTCGGTGCAACAGAAAATATTATGATGGCCGCTGCATTAGCAGATGGAAAAACGATTATTGAAAACAGTGCAAAAGAACCAGAAATCGTTGACCTAGCTAACTTCTTGAACAAAATGGGCGCAAAAGTTGTTGGAGCTGGAACGGAAACGATACGAATTGAAGGGGTAGAGCGCCTTCATGGTGTCGAGCATACCATTATCCCGGATCGTATCGAAGCAGGTACCTTTATGGTTGCTGCTGCAATCACAGGAGGTAATATATTAGTAAAAGGTGCTGAGCTTGAGCATCTTCGCTCCCTTGTTTCCAAAATGGAAGAGATGGGAGTTAAGATTAAAGAAGAGGAAGATGGCTTACGGGTTATCGGCCCAAAACGATTAAAAGCGACAGACATCAAAACATTACCACATCCAGGATTCCCGACAGATATGCAATCACAAATGATGGCATTAATGCTGAATGCTCATGGCACTAGCGTGATTACAGAAACAGTATTTGAAAATCGTTTCATGCACGTCGAAGAATTTCGTCGTATGAACGCTAAGCTTAAAATCGAAGGTAGAAGTGTCATTGTAGAAGGTCCAACTACCTTACAAGGAGCAGAAGTTGCAGCGACAGACTTGCGTGCAGGTGCTGCTTTAATTCTTGCTGGATTAACGGCAGAAGGTTATACACGTGTTACAGAACTTATTCACATTGATCGTGGCTACGTAAACCTTGCAGAAAAACTAGCATCATTAGGAGCAGACATCGAGCGTGTAAGTGATAAAGAAAAAATTTCAGTAGGTTAATAGTCTAATAGTCTTATTTCAGAAGTCGGAGCAAAGCTCCGGCTTCTTCTTGTTTTGACTCCTAGTGAACCATGTGAAATATACTAGTTTCACTGTGTAGGTTACTTTTGCGTTGAATCATTAGGGAGCAAAACAATCGAACACTTCCAAAAGTGAGAGTAGGACGAATGAAACAAAAATGCAAAAATGTTAAAAATGAATTGACAGGTTTGGAAATTCTGTGTAAATTAAGAACTACAATTAAATGATGCATGCACGATTTTTCTTATCCAGAGAGGTGGAGGGACTGGCCCTGTGAAGCCTCGGCAACAGACTTTTTGGTACTGTGCCAATTCCAGCAAGCGAATGCTTGAAAGATAAGAAGAGTAAGCGAAATCTGTATTTTTGCCCTCTTCTTATCTAGAAGAGGGCTTTATTATTTCTACGACACAGTTTATGCAGGAAGGTTTTGATGCTGATTGGACATCCAAAGGCATATCTCAAAAAATGGGCGAAAGAAAGGGCCCAAATTGAAAACAGGGGGATTGCAGCATGGCGAAAAAGGATGAAACGAAAATCAATCATATTCTGGAAACACTTCGAGATTTACAGTATGGTTCGATAGTCATTACCGTCCATGATGGGGAAATCACGCAAATTGACACAACAGAGAAGAAGCGGTTTTCACTTCAAAAAAGCAAAGCATATGAAAAGAAATAGCTGCCGATTAGACAACTAAAGGCATCTTCCATGAGGAGTACTCGTGTAAGGTGTCTTTTTTATATGGGCACAAAGGAATGCAAGTTCGAAGGAGGAGTGTACATGATTACATTTGAACGAGTAAACAAGGTGTTTAAGACCGATAAAAAAGAGGTTCATGCGGTAAAAGATGTGAGCCTCACGATAGAGAAAGGAGAGATCTTCGGAGTAGTGGGCTTTAGCGGTGCTGGAAAAAGTACGTTAATCAGACTTGTAAATCTTCTAGAAAGACCGACCTCTGGTAGCGTCACCGTTCATCATTCCGATTTAAGTAGTCTCACGTCATCGGAGCTACGAAAGCTACGGAGAAGGATAGGGATGATATTTCAATCTTTTAACCTATTTAACTCTCGAACCGTGTATGGCAATATTGCCTATCCTCTGAAGCTAGCAAAAAAGTCTAAGAAGGAAATAGATGAACGGGTGAAGGAGCTGTTAAGCTTCGTGGGACTTGCGGACAAGTCAGGCCATTATCCAGAGCAATTGTCCGGTGGTCAAAAGCAACGGGTTGGTATAGCTCGAGCGTTAGCTACATCTCCAGATATTTTAATCTGTGATGAAGCAACGTCGGCATTAGACCCAGAAACAACTGGAGAGATTCTACAGCTGCTAAAAAAGATCAATCAGGAGTATGGCATTACAATCCTTCTCATTACACACGAAATGAACGTCATCCGTTCGATTTGCGATCGGATGGCTGTGATGGAGAATGGATCTGTCATCGAATACGGGAATGTGTATGACATTTTTACAAATCCACAGTCTCCAACTTCACGAAATTTTGTCAGCTCTGTTTTGAATGACAGAATGTCCTACAAGCTTTTGGAGAAGTTAAAGCAATCTCATACCGGGAAGATTTATCGGTTAATCTTTACTGGTGTGAAAGCAAGTGAGCCGATTTTATCCCGTGTAACGAGCAAACACGAATTAGAGTTTAGTATTTTGTATGGCAGTATCAACGAGCTACAAGACCAATTGTTTGGGAGTTTAATTGTCGAGTTTATTGGCACAAAGGAGCAGGTGCAGCATGTAATCGATGAATTGAAGGATACGGTGGAAGTGAGGGAGGTTATCAATCATGAAAGTTGAATGGTCCACATTTTGGCCACGGATTGTCGAAGCAACCGGCGAAACGATCACGATGGTGCTGTTAACACTTATTTTTTCCAGCATTATCGGAGTCTTGGTGGGATTATTGTTTTTCGTCACACGCAAAGGCAATATTTTAGAAAACCGATTTGTGTTTTTCGTGCTCAATTTTCTTGTCAACGTTGTCCGACCGATTCCGTTTATTATCTTGTTAGTTGCTATTAGTCCATTGACGAGAGCAGTTATCGGAACGACCATTGGAACGGCTGCGGCAGTATTTCCAATGACGATTGCGGCATGTTTTGCAGTTGCTAGGGTAGTAGAAAACAATCTCGTGTCGATTGATCCGGGCATTATTGAAGCAGCCCAAGCGATGGGGGCAAACCCGTTGCAAATCATTTTTACCGTCTTAATACCTGAAGCACTTGGCCCGCTGATTCTAGGACTAACCTTTGTAACGGTTGGGCTCGTAGATTTTTCCGCGATGGCCGGTACGGTTGGAGGAGGGGGGTTAGGTGATCTAGCTATGACCTATGGCTATCAGCGGTTTGATACTTCCGTTATGATCGTCACGGTTATTATCTTAATTATTCTTGTACAAATTGCCCAAACGTTTGGAAACTTTTTATCAAGATTTTTCTTACGAAGATAGAGCTTTTTCATTACGAAGGAGGAAACAAACATGAAAAGACTAATGGTAGCAGTATTATCGATAGGATTGCTCGTGCTAGCAGCATGTAATTCTACTCAAGGAAAAGAAACGGATGAGGTTGTCAAAATTGGTGTGACTGGTGCGGATACTCCGTATTGGACACTGATCAAAGAAAAAGCAAAAGAAAAGCTAGGGGTGACACTCGAGTTAGTAGAGTTCTCAGACTATATTCAGCCAAATAATGCGCTAGCAAATGGGGAAATTGATATGAATTCGTTTCAGCATTTAGCATTCCTAGGGCCAGCAATCGCAGAAAATGGCTACGATTTAGTTCCGATTGCCTCGACAACCATTAATCCTACAGGTATTTACTCGGAAAAATATGAGGATATTTCGGAAGTGCCGGATGGAGCGAAGGTGGCAATATCAGACGACCCGGCGAACTTAGGAAGAGGATTACTGTTATTACAAAAGGCTGGGTTAATTAATTTAAAAGAAGGAGTAGGCATTTATCCTACGCCAGAGGATATAGAAGAAAATCCGAAAAACTTAGAGATTACGACGATGGTCTCGCAACAAACTGCTCGTGTTTTACCAGATGTGGACCTTTCCCTCATTAACAACGGGATTGCGGGTCAAGCAGGATTAAACTTTAAGGATTCTTTGTTATATGATGATCCAGAAAGTGAAGAGGCACGACCTTATATAAACGTCTTCGCAGTAAAAGCAGAGGATAAAGACAATGAAACGTACCAAAAGATTGCAGAGCTATATCAAGAGTCTGATGTTAAGGAAGCGGTAAAAGCAGATACAAATGGGGGAAGTATTGTGGCAGATATTCCAGCAAAACAACTTCAACAAACGTTAGATCAACTTGTTGAAGATGTGAAAAAGTCGAATGAATAGGAGGTTCACTATGCCGAAGCAAATCATTCTACAAGCCTTTGATATGACGAGTGCGATGCATAATTCACATGGATTATGGAAGCATCCGGAAAGTAAGAGACAACGACAGTACAAGGATTTACATTACTGGGTAGAGTATGCCAAGCTTTTAGAAAAAGGAAAGTTTGATGCTGTCTTTTTTGCAGACGTTGCAGGCGTGTATGATGTCTATCAAAATAGTATGGATCCTTCCATACGAGACGGTGTTCAAGTGCCATTAAATGATCCTGCTTTAGTCGTTTCTGCCATGGCAAGTGTTACCGAACATCTTGGCTTTGCTGTAACGGTAAGCACGACGTATGAGCATCCTTTTGGTCATGCAAGAAGACTTTCAACATTGGATCATCTGACGAATGGAAGAGTTGCTTGGAATATCGTCACCTCTTATTTGCCAAATGCTGCGAAAAATTATGGGCTACATGACATGATTAAGCATGATGAGCGTTATGATATCGCGGATGAATTTTTAGAAGTAACCTACAAGCTTTGGGAGGCAAGCTGGGGTGATGATGCGGTCTTAGAGGATAGGGAAGCAGGAGTGTTAGTTGAACCATCGAAGGTTCATCCTATCGATCATCAAGGAACGTATTTTTCCGTTCAGGGACCACATTTATGTGAACCATCTCCACAGCGGACTCCGGTG
The DNA here is from genome assembly GCF_007301515.1 of Radiobacillus deserti. GTDB lineage: Bacteria > Bacillota > Bacilli > Bacillales > Amphibacillaceae > Radiobacillus > Radiobacillus deserti. Next base: position 3,150,746 of record NZ_CP041666.1, on the reverse strand, counting down.
CTTTATCAAGCTGGGACGTCGGAAAAAGGGCGAGAGTTTGCCGCAAAGCATGCAGAATGTGTCTTTGTTGGAGGACCAACTCCTGCCAAAATAAAAGAGCTTATTGAAGACATCAAAAAGAGAGGGGAAACGTATGGGCGAAATCCGGACCATATAAAAGCGTTCACCTTTTTGAATGTAGTCGTTGCCCCAACCACTGAGGAGGCAGAAACGAAATTTGCGGAGATACAGAGATATTGGAGTCCAGAGGCGGCAAAAGCTCAATATGGTGGATCAAGTGGTTACGATCTTTCCGAATATGAAAACAAAGAGGAAGTTTTTACCTACAAGCATACGGAGCACGGGCAATCACGTGCTGCCTATCTTACTAAGCATCTTGGGAATCAGTTGAAGGTAAAGGATGTCCTAGAGAGATTTGAAAGCTTAGATCGTCATACGATTCTCGTAGGGAATCCTGTGGAAGTAGCCGATGCGATAGAGATTCAGTTTAAAGAGTCTGGGGTAGATGGGTTTAACCTAGCACACCTTGTTACGCCAGGCTCACTGGAGGATTTTGTGGAATTAGTTGTGCCGGAGCTTCAGCGCAGGGGTATTTACAAAACGGAATACACAAAAGGGACCTTTCGTGAAAAGATTTTTCAAGAAGAGGATGGTAGGTTAGCTTTGGACCATCCAGGTTCGGCTTACAGGAAACAGGCGCCGATTTCATGAAGTGTAAGGTGAGTGAAGATACGGAATCCATTAAAGGGACCCGAGCATCACGGAAATGATAATAAGTGGTAATATGCACCCTCTAGCACTTAAGCTAGAGGGTTTCACGTGCGTTCGACAAACTTCGGGTCGTGCCTGTCACTTCCCGATTGGTCTTCGACACAATCCGGGAAGTGACAGGCACCTGTAATATTTCAGACAACTTGTGAATAGATTGTAAATAAGAATTTACAGAAGAAGGGGCTTTGTCCATGAAACTATATGTATCTGTAGATATGGAAGGCATTTCGGGAATTCCGGATCACACGTATGTGGATTCAGGAAAACTCAACTATCCAATTGGAAGAATGAGAATGACAGAAGAAACAAATGCGGTAATAGAAGCAGCACACCGATTCGGCTGTGAGGAAATTTTAATCAATGACAGTCACTCCAAAATGAACAATCTACTGACTGACGATTTGCACCCAGAAGCAAGCCTCATTACAGGAGATGTAAAACCTTTCTCTATGGTGCAAGGTCTTGATGATCGTTTTACAGGAGCGATGTTTGTTGGCTACCATGCACGAGCGGCACAATTTGGCGTCATGTCGCATTCCATGACATTCGGGGTCCGTAATTTTTTCATCAACGATGTTGCGGTGGGAGAATTAGGTCTAAACGCGTTTGTAGCAGGACACTTTGGTGTCCCAATATTGATGGTTGCAGGCGATGACCAAGCATGCTTAGAAGCGGAAGCGTTAATTCCGAACGTCGTGACAGCACCAGTTAAAAAATCGATATCAAGATCCGCTGTTCAAAGCCTTACTCCTACCAAAGCAAATCATCTCATCCAAGAACAAGTAACCACAGCATTATCCAATCGGGACGACATAAAACCTCTTACACCACCTAAGAAGCCTACACTTCGAATCGAATTCACGAACTACGGAGAAGCAGAATGGGCTAACCTTATGCCCGGCACTAGTATAGAACCAGGCACAACCATCGTTTCTTTCCAAGCTAAAGATATACTCGAGGCCTATCAAGCAATGCTCGTCATGACGGAGCTTGCCATGCAGACGACCTTCAAGTAGGAGGGATTTCATGCTCACTTATATCGTAAAACGATTTGTTACGATGATCCTCACGTTATGGATTATCGTGACGCTAACCTTTTTCCTCATGCATGCGGTACCTGGATCTCCATTTAACCAAGAGCGTGGAACTAATGAAACCGTACAAGCCAATTTGAAATCCCACTACCACCTGGATGAACCTCTCCTTACACAATACGCTATCTACTTAAAATCAATTGTGACCTTTGACTTCGGTCCATCTATTAAACAACCGACCGCAACAGTGAACGACTTACTCGGTAGAGGCTTTCCCATTTCCTTAGAATTAGGACTTTGGACAATTCTCGTAGCGGTTATATCTGGGATTCTATTAGGCGTACTCGCAGCACTTAAGCACAACGGAATAATCGATTATATGGCGATGACTATTGCCGTATTAGGGATATCCATCCCCAACTTTATTTTAGCGACACAATTAATCGAGACCTTCGCAGTAAGGTTAAACATTTTACCAGTTGCAACCTGGTCGAGTCCGAAGCATATGATTTTACCAATCATAGCCCTTGCGACCGGTCCGATGGCGATTATTGCTCGGTTAACCCGTTCCAGCATGCTAGAAGTTTTGACACAGGATTATATAAAAATGGCTCGTGCTAAAGGACTCTCTCCAGCCAAGATTATATTCAAACATGCGTTGAAAAATGCCCTTATGCCAGTCGTAACGATTTTAGGAACGCTTCTGGCAGGCATTTTAACAGGGACCTTTGTCTTGGAAAAAATCTTCGCAATTCCTGGCATGGGCAAGTACTTCGTCGAGAGTATTAACACGAGAGATTACCCAGTCATCATGGGGACGACAGTCTTTTACAGTGCCTTTTTAATCGTCATGCTTTTCCTTGTTGATCTAGCTTACGGACTACTTGATCCTCGAATTAAATTACATAAAAAGGAGGGCAAATAAATGCACAAGCAGATTCCAAATCAATGGTTTCGAACAATTGATACTAATCGATTAGAAGCAGAAAAAGTCGCGCGCCCCTCCTTGTCTTATTGGAAGGATGCTTGGCAGCGATTACGAAAAAATAAACTCGCCATGTCCGGAATGGTATTTCTAATTTTACTATCCGCATTAGCTATATTCGGACCCATCTTTTCTCCTCATTCTGTGACGGAGATTTCTCTGCCGAATCAAAACCAGCCTCCTTCCTGGAGTCATTGGTTTGGTACAGACGAATTAGGGCGAGATGTCTTTACAAGAACCTGGTACGGTGCTCGGATCTCCTTGTTTGTCGGCTTAATGGCAGCAATTATCGATTTCACTGTTGGGGTTATATATGGAGGAATCTCCGGCTATAAAGGCGGCAAAACCGACCATATAATGATGCGTATTGTAGAAGTCTTATACGGGCTGCCGTACTTACTTGTCGTCATCCTTCTTCTCGTTGTAATGGGTCCTAGTTTAACAACGATTATCGTTGCTCTGTCCGTAACCGGCTGGGTCGGGATGGCCCGAATTGTTCGTGGTCAGGTTCTCCAACTGAAAAACTATGAGTTTGTGCTAGCTTCGCAATCGTTTGGAGCGAAAACAAACCGAATCATTCGTAAAAATTTATTACCAAATACGATGGGTCCAATTATCGTTCAAATGACATTAACCGTTCCATCCGCCATATTTGCAGAAGCCTTTTTAAGCTTTCTTGGATTAGGGATTCAAGCGCCATATGCGAGCTGGGGAGTAATGGCGAACGATGCCTTACCGACGATTTTATCTGGACACTGGTGGCGTCTCTTTTTCCCTGCGTTTTTCATATCTGCAACCATGTTTGCCTTTAACGTATTAGGGGACGGTCTTCAAGATGCACTGGATCCGAAGCTAAGGGAGTGAAACGATGGAAAATCTATTAGAAGTCCAAGATTTACACGTCTCTTTTTCTACCTATGGTGGCGAAGTAAAGGCCGTTCGTGGCGTCTCCTTTGAGCTGAAAAAAGGAGAAACCTTAGCAATCGTCGGTGAATCTGGTTGTGGGAAAAGTGTCACGTCTAACAGCATAATGCGACTCATTCCAAGTCCACCAGGAAAAATTAGCAATGGATCGATCCGGTTTAAAGGTCGAGATCTCTTAAAAATGAAAGAAAAGGAAATGCGTACGATTCGTGGTGTCGATATTTCAATGATATTTCAAGATCCGATGACGGCGTTAAATCCAACGTTAACAGTGGGAAACCAGCTAAAAGAAGGGGTAAAGCAGCATCAAAAGGTGTCCAATTCAGAAGCAGAGAAACAAGCATTAAACATCATGGATTTGGTTGGAATTCCCAATCCGAAGGAACGAATGAAGCAATACCCCCACCAATTTAGCGGCGGCATGCGCCAGCGAATCGTCATTGCTATGGCATTAATATGTGAGCCCGAGCTGTTGATTGCGGATGAACCAACAACCGCATTAGATGTAACGATTCAAGCTCAAATCTTAGATCTGTTTCATGAAATCCAACATAAAACAGGGGTAGCCATCATTTTAATCACCCACGATTTAGGAGTAGTTGCTAAAATTGCGAATCGAATTGCAGTTATGTATGCAGGGAAAATCATCGAGCGAGGTACGAAACGAGAGATTTTTTATGAAGCGGAGCATCCATACACGAAAGGGCTGCTTCAATCGGTACCAAGACTAGACCTTATCGAGGAGCATTTAACGCCCATTGATGGAACACCACCAGATTTATTTTCCCCACCTGTAGGATGCCCGTTCACAGCAAGGTGTCCGTATGCGATGGAAGTATGCGAAAAAGTATATCCAGCTACGACCCACCTTGGCTCATCTCATCAGGTAGATTGCTGGCTTCAGGATGAGCGTGGAAGACTAGTCGCTCAACCTATTAAACAAAAGCTATGACTTCGTCGAATGACGAGTTTAGGATAGATCAAATATGAGGGGGAATACAATGAAAAAATGGTTATTCATGTTGGTTGGGGTTATGTTTGTGTTTCTATTAGCAGCCTGTACAGCTAATGAAAATGCCGGAGAGGAAAAGCCAAAGGAACAACCGGAAGGGGAACAAGGAGGAGCATCAACAGATGAAAAAGTTCTCTATTTAAACAATGGTGTGGAGCCTACATCGTTTGACCCACCTATTGGGTTTGACTCGAATTCGTGGCAAGCTTTAAACAACTTATTAGAGGGGCTAACACGCTTAGGCAAGGATCACCAGCCAGAGCCTGCTGTGGCAGAAAGCTGGGACATATCTGAGGACGGAAAAGAGTACACCTTCCATTTAAGGGAGGATGCCAAATGGTCAAATGGAGACCCTGTCACTGCAGAGGATTTTGAGTTTGCATGGAAGCGAATGCTCAATCCGGAAACAGGATCCCCAGCTGCTTTTCTAGGCTATTTTATCGCGGGAGGCGAAGCGTACAACGCTGGGGAAGGTTCAGAAGAGGATGTTGGTGTGGAAGCAGTCGATGAAAAGACGTTCAAAGTGACGTTAAGCTCTCCAACCGGATTTTTCTTAAACATTATTTCAAATCCTGCCTTTTTCCCAATTAACAAAGAAGTTGCCGAAGAAAACCCAGAATGGTTCGCAGAGGCGGACACATTCGTAGCAAATGGACCGTTCAAATTAGAATCATGGACGCATGATACAGAAATGGTAATGGTGAAAAATGATCAATATTGGGATGCAGACACGGTTAAGCTCGATAAAGTACATTGGGCGATGGTGAACGATTCTAATACCGAATACCAAATGTATGAAAGCGGAGAGCTGGATACATCCGGCGTACCATCTGAAATGGCAGAAGAGCTCCTTAAAGGAGACGATGTGATTATGGAAGATCAAGCCGGAACGTATTTTTATCGATTTAATGTTAATAAAGAGCCTTTTCAAAACGTAAACATTAGAAAGGCCTTTGCCATGGCGATTGATCAACAGCAGATCGTCGAATATGTAACGAAAAATGGAGAAAAGCCAGCCTTTGGATTTGTCGCACCAGGCTTTAAGGATCCATCGGGAACCGACTTCCGAGAAGCTAACGGAAACTTAATCGAGTTTGATGCAGAAAAGGCGAAGGAGCTGTTAGCAAAAGGAATGAAGGAGGAAGGCTATGACGAGCTTCCGACCGTTACATTAACCTATAACACGAGTGATAGCCACAAAGCAATCGCCGAAACAATGCAGCAAATGTTCAAGCAAAACTTAGGAGTGGACGTAGAATTGGCCAATGCGGAGTGGAATGTTTTTCTACAGGATCAAAAGGACTTAAAGCACCAATTATCTCGAAGCTCCTTCCTTCACGACTATGCAGATCCAATTAACGCCTTAGAAAGCTTCGTTACCGACTCCACAATGAACCGCACAGGTTGGTCGAATGACGAATTTGATGACTTAATTGCAAAAGCAAAATCAGAAACTGACGAAGCGAAGCGCTGGGAATACATGTACGAAGCAGAGAAAGTGTTATTTGAGGAAATGCCGATCTTCCCAATCCATTTTTACAATCAGGTTGTCCTACAAAACGATAATGTAACTGGAATTGTTCGACACCCGGTTGGATATATGGAATTGAAGTGGGCAGATAAACAATAGAAGAAAGGAAGCTCAGGGGCGATCTAAAGGGGGAGGTCGCCTTGGGTGTTTGTGGCCGGGTTGGGCTCGGTTTATTAACTCTTAATCTGGAAATATTAACAGCTATAAATACGTTCAAAATCCAACGAATACTTCAATTAAAGAGGATTTACTTTTATTCTCTAGCATAATGCTTTCTTTTCAGGCAAAAATACATTCCTATTACCGTAAAATACTTTCAAATTTAAGCAACACTTACGCCCAGACTCAATTTCCCCAAATTAAAAGAATCACCTACTAAAAGAATCAATACCAAAGGAGGAATCAATATTCGACCAAATTACCTCAGACAAGGTGACACAGTCGGCATCATCGCTCCAGCTAGCCCACCGGAACTAGAAAAACTCGAACAAGGAATTCCATTTCTGAAATCGCTCGGGCTCCGCATTAAGCTGGGACGTCATGTAGCAGATCGGCATGGCTATTTGGCTGGAACGGATGAAGCTAGATTAGAAGACTTACATGAGATGTTTGCAGATCCGCAAGTTAAAGGAATCATATGTGCTTGTGGAGGATATGGAACAGCACGGATCGCGGCGCAAATCGATTACAACCTTATCGCCCGGAATCCAAAAGTCTTCTGGGGTTACAGTGACATCACGTTTTTACATACAGCAATTCGTCAGTTAACAGGCTTGACGACCTTTCACGGACCGATGGTTAGCTCTGATATGGCGAACGAGGACTTTGCTCCATTATCCCAACTTATGTTCCAACAGCTTTTCCAACCGTCGGAGCTTGTTTATTCGGAGGAAATATCTCCTCTTCAAGTCATTAGTCCTGGTGAAGCCACCGGGGAAATAGTAGGCGGAAACTTAACCCTTATCATAAGTACGATTGGTACAGAGGCAGAACTCAACACTCGTGGGAAACTTTTATTTATAGAGGATGTCGATGAAGAGCCATATCGAATCGATTCCATGCTTAACCAGCTGAAAATGACTGGCAAGCTAGATGAGGCTTATGGCATAATCGTTGGGGATTTTAAAAATGCTGTTCCTTCCAAACGAAAATCATCGCTCACATTACACCAAGTACTCGACCATTATCTTGCGGCCTTAAACAAACCCGTCATGAAAGGATTTCTTATCGGACACTGCTCGCCGCACTTTGCCATTCCCTTGGGTACGAGCGCTCACTTATCCACGACACTAAAAACACTTCGCATCGCTCCAGGGGTGAAATAATGACGGAAGAAGGCGAATAGATGGAACTGAAACGAGCGATTTCTCCATGTGCCTGTCACTACAATTTGGACACTCTCCACGAGAAATCGATCAATCTGCTATCCAGATTCTTACTAATCTGAAAAATGGTTTTCCAGCCTCAGGTATATAAAAAGACTAGCACTCTCTAGGCGAAAATCTAGCACAATCACAGCTTTTGTACGGAAAAAGGTACTAATAAAAGAGCAACATGATGATTTGGTTTCTATTTTGGCTTTTCATCAACATTCCCAAAAAGACAACAGAGGTTATTCTGGCTGGGTTCCAAGAAAACAGCTTTCTTTCATTCAACAGGAGGATTGGACACACGAAACTAGTATCATGGTAACCGCAAAACAGCAACCCTTTCCCTAGAGCAGGACCATCAACTGGACCTTAGCTATACAGAGGAAACTACCATTGCTCTCTCTAGTGAAAAAGAATGCATATGTCCAAGCTCTAAACTGCACAGGAAGAATTAATGGAAAAGGTGTCGTCCTTTTATCCCAAAACAAGATAGAAAAAAAGAAAGGAATAGATAGAGCCGAAGCTCCTAAAGCATTCCTAGGTGTTGGATTATTTATGGAGCGGGATGAACTCCTATGGCTACGACTGCTCTGGATCACGTGAAATGCCTCCGATTAAGCAACAGAAGGAAAGTTCATCACACATGACAGAGCTGAGCTAGGAGACTTATTACTCTACGTCCATAATCAAGGAAAAGGCCGCATCCACCATGTCGGAGTTCACCTAGGGGGTAATCGTATGATTCATGTGCCAAAAATAGGGAAACACATTGAAATTATACCTTTAGAAGGAACGATATATGAGGAAGAATTGGTAACCATCAGACGATAGGAAAAGAGGGACGAGAATGAGTGATGTTACATTATCTGTACGTGATGTAAAAAAACATTTCACCGTCGGCAAGGGGCAATCCGTCAAGGCGGTCGATGGGGTAAGCTTTGATGTCTATAAAGGAGAAACCTTTGGACTTGTTGGAGAATCTGGCTGTGGGAAGTCCACCATCGGAAGAACCATTCTAGGCTTATATGACAAATCGGGAGGAGAGGTTCTTTTTCAAGAAAAAGATGTCCATCAGCTCGACCCAGAAGAAAAGTTCGATTTTTATAAAAAAATGCAAATGATTTTCCAAGATCCTTATGCATCCTTAAACCCACGCTCTACCGTTCGGGAGATTATTGCAGAACCAATGGAGGTTCACAATCTGTATCCGGATAAAAAAGAACAAACGGAAAAAGTCATGGAGCTGCTGGAGGAGGTGGGACTATCTAGAGATCACGCCAACCGCTATCCACATGAATTCAGTGGAGGACAACGTCAACGAATTGGAATTGCACGAGCGCTTGCTCTAAACCCTTCTTTTATTGTGGCAGACGAACCTATTTCGGCTTTAGATGTTTCTGTCCAAGCTCAAGTTGTCAATCTACTGAGGAAACTACAGCAAGAAAAAGAACTGACTTATCTATTTATCGCCCATGACTTATCCATGGTCAAGCACATATCTGATCGCATTGGTGTCATGTACTTAGGGAACATGGTGGAACTAACATCCTCCGATCAATTGTACCAAGAGCCACTACATCCCTATACCCAAGCACTTCTTTCCAGCATCCCGATTCCAGACCCAGACATTGAAGAGAAGCGAGAGAGAATTGTGTTGAAAGGAGAACTCCCAAGTCCGATCAACCCACCATCCGGTTGTGTTTTCCACACGAGATGCCCACATGCAACGGAGATCTGTAAACAGAAAGTACCGCGCTGGCAAGAGGTGGAGCCGAAACACTATGTAGCGTGTCACCTTTATGAAGAAGCATAAAAGGAGGTTATCCCAACCCGGGGATAACCTCTTAATCTTACTATCTAACTGTGAAAGAAAATGTTTTTACAATGGTGTTTCCATCTAGTTCCATAACAATACTTCCAGTGTAATCACCAACCGATAGAGCTTTAGTCCTTAAATGATACATGTATCTATTTTCCTTAGAATCGAACTCACCAACATGAACCTCTTTCCCATTTTCATCTAAAATGTGTAACGAAGCGGAAGCGCCCTCTAGTACACCATCATCCAATGTAAATTTCACTGGAACCGTCCGATTCTTTTTAAACACATGATCTGACTTTACTGGTGGTAATACACCGCTATAGGAATACACTACATACTCGATATCTAGCTGACTTGTGTTACCGGAACGATCCGTCGCCGTAACGGTATAAGTGTGTGTGCCTGGCTTAGTGGTATCCAACTTCTCATCATACGTAACCGCTGGATTTTTATCGAATTGATCCGAAACCGTTGGTGTGACCGAGACGTCTTGACCAACCAAAAATCGTTGTCCGTCCTCCACACCGCTAACTGAAATCTCAGGAGCGGTTTGATCCTTTTCAAATCGTACGTTATCCACATACATCGTACCAGCAAAATCACTGTCTACATCCGCAACTATTAACGTAATATCGCGCAGCAGTGTATCTGGCTCGATAACTTTTCCATCCCGAATTTGAGTTAAATCAAAGGCTACCTCATAGTGAAATAAGCCATCTTCGGTAACATTCTTTTGATCTAAAGCTTCCAAGTCAATGTCAACCGTTTCCACTGCTTGTGCCCAGTATCCTAGACTAGGTGGGGCAAAAGCTAGATTGAGAGAAAGAGCACCTTGTGTCGCTCGGTCTGGTTTCAAGTAAAAATCAAACGTTAAATAGTCATTCTCTCCTCTAGTTGCATTTATCCCACCAAGCATGAGACGCGGCGCAGAAGCCCAAGCATCGTCTGGTTTCACTTCAGGATATGCAGCAGTCCAGCTTAAAGCATTTGACCCATTCGCAGATTCGATGGTTAAAGCTGTTTTTACACCGGATCCACCATCCCAAGCCCAACCTTGTCGGGTCCCATCTTCGAATGTAGACGGGAGGGAAGGAGTACCAAGCTCATCATGAACGACAGGTTCCTCTACTACAGCACGGTTTCCAGAAACAGCTATGTTATCAATGGAAACTGGCCCGCCATTCTCCGTTCCAACAAATAAAACGATGTTCGTTAAAATACTATCATTGGCATCCTTAGCAATCGCTTCTAAATTTGGTGCATCAGCTTTTGTAATCGTTAAGGTTGCTTTATAAGTACCATCTTCTTGTACTTTAAAATCTTCCGGAACAACTTGAACAGCGTTTAGAGGATTTGCCCAGCCATGATCTGCACTCTGTGGAATGGCAGCAATCGACACAGTCGTTGGTTGATCTGCATACACATCCATCCTTAACTCCTCTGCACCAAATAAGTCTGGTCTTACAGTGGTACCATCCGCTGATAATCTCATATTTGCCCAATAGTTACCGTCTGAAAGATCATTACTCGCTCCTTTTGGATCAATATGAAGCTTTCCATCCACATTACTTACAACAACATCTTGAATCGGACTATCTGCGTTAACTCCAAATCCTTGCAACGTACCATCATCAAAGTTCCAAATGGTTTCCGTAAAATCTTCTCGTTCAGTTCGATCGATTGGCTCATACGGAATTCCTTTGATACGAGCACGAACATACTCTCCGGAAACACTAAGTTCATCCACAGCCCACACCTGGTCTTCACCTGGGTCCAAAGAAGTGGCATCATGCTTACCTAGTATATAGGGTAAAAACGCTGCTGAAGTTTCATTTTTATTTGTCAGAGACCAGTTCACCCAGCTAATGTTGTTGCCATTCAAGAAATCAATCCAAGCATCTGCCTCCTCTAAAAAGGGACCATTATTGCCGCTTGCTTCACTCGTTCCCCATTCCGATGCAAACACCGCTACACCATTTTCAATTGCATAGCGAGCGTTGCTCATGACATTTTCTCGATCTAAACTATTATCGGAAGGAGCATGGGTACCGGAATAAAAGTGAACCGTATAAATGGTATTGTCATCATCAATAGGATTATCTGCTGCTAAATCCGGACGCTGGCTCCAGTTCGGACTACCGACAATGACTAAGTTCTCATTTCCGGTGTCGCGTAGCATTTGAATGATTGGCTCTGCGTAAGATTTGATCACTTGCCAGCCAGCCGCATCATTGGTTACACCTGGTTCATTCGGATTTGGTTCGTTTGCCACCTCGTAGATAATGTGTGGATTATTCGGATAGAGAGAAGAGATTTCTTTGAAAAAATCCATCGCTCCACTATAGACATCGGCCGTTGGGTCACCTGGTGCATGCACATGCCAGTCCACAATGACATACATATCATTGGCAATAGCAAGCTCTATGCCGTCGATCACACGTTGTTTGATCACCTCAGGATTTGAGGCATAGCCATCCTCTCCAACATACATCGCTAAACGAACGACATTTGCATCCCAATCATTCGCTAGCGCAGAAAAAGCATTTTTATTTAAAATATCTGGAAACCACTGTAAGCCATGTGTACTCATTCCGCGTAGCTGAATGGGATTTCCGTTTTGATCCCCAAGTGTTTTCATTCCGTTATGATCGATTATTTGCAGTGCACCAGCTTCTGATGGTTTTTTCGCTGTATCTACTATTAAATTATCGTAATCAGACTCAGCTGCAAAAATAGAACTTGGAAACAACGTAGTGATTAATCCAACAATCATCATCATAGCTAAATACCTTCTTACCTTCCTTTTTTTCAATTCAATACCCCTCCCGTATTTTAATGATTCTGTTCATCATGTTGTTCAACGAAATATTTCGTAATATAAAACGCTTTCACGAGAAGAATGGCGAAAACGTTTACAAAAATATCATATCAACACATCCGGATTGTGGTCAATAAAAATCCTTTCAGACAGTATAATATAGGACTTTATGGCTAGACCCTTTAGATTTGAATAAAATTCTCTTCGTTGCGAAAATTTTCGTAAAATATTACTAAGTAATGACAACCCAAGATTTTCTAGGCTATACTTAAACAAATGAAGTCGAAAAGTGAGTTGGGTGACATGAAAGTAACCATTCAACAGTTGGCAGAGCTGACTGGCGTATCTCCTGCAACCGTATCAAAAGTGATTCATAACTATCCGGATGTTGGGGAAGAAACGAAAGAAAAAATTATGCAAGCCATCAAAGAGACAGGCTATGCTCCTAAACAAAATTCCTACAATAAAAAGGCGAAGACCATCGGAGTGATCTATGCGGTAGGAGCGGATATCAAGCATCCATTTTTTATTGATGTCATCGATTCCTTCGCTAAAGAAATTGGGGAGGATGGCTATAACTTACTATTCTTCTCTAGTAAAGAGGAAACAGAAGAAGCCACTTACGATTATTTAGCTCGGTGTCTTGAAGCGGATGTTGCTGGCTGCATCATCATTGGTGGGGACGAGATCCAGCATTACGTAAAAGAATTAGATCAAAGCAACATCCCTTGCATTGGAGTGGATATTGAGCTAACAGGTGATTCCTCCGGCTATTTAATGTCCGATAACAAAAACATTGGTAAAAAAGTAGTCGAGCACTTTTATTTACTAGGTCACCGAGAAATTGCATTTATCGGTGGACTTTCATCGATGACCGTTGGCTTATTACGAAAACAGGGTTTTTATCAAGCGATGGCCGAGTTTGGACTGGATGTCCAAGAAAATTGGGTGGAGTATGGAGATTTTAAAGAATCCAGTGGATATGAAGCGATGAAGCGTTTGTTACAAAAGCCGGGTCCACTACCTAGCGCCTTATTTGCTGCAGGTGACCTTATGGCAATTGGAGCAATACAAGCTATCAAAGAACATGGATTGTCTGTTCCGGAGGACATTGCTGTCATAGGCTGTGACGATATTGACCTCAGCCGTTACGTAACCCCTGCTTTAACCACAATTCATCAAAACACGCAAAAGATCGGAAAGCTCGCCGCACATATGTTAGAAGATTTTATCAATGGGAGCACAGGCTCCAGCTCCGTGATGGTAGATTCAGATTTAGTAATCCGTTCTTCCTGTGGGAATAAGTAGCCTAAGCCTTGGTGGACGAGCTCTATCAAAAAGTTTACTAAATAGCCATAATTTCTAGTTCTATTGTTTTCCCCTCCTGTATAGATTTATTAGTAGAGAAACTAGAAAGGAGGCCACCATGAAAAAAACTAAACAAGTTAATCAGAACAGCTGGAAGAAACCAAGTATTATTCTAATCGCAAGCCTATTTTCCGTTATACTCCTCATCCCCACTGTTATCGTTGTACCGTTTATTCAATCTGGGGACGAAAAACAAACGGTATCCACAACGAAGGCAGCAGAGCAAGTTTCGCTGGAACCAAGTGATTCTGCATTTGCTGTAGAAGTGTATCGAACGAATGCCAAAAAAGTTGAAGAAGTCCCACTAGAGTCATACGTTGCACGTGTGGTGGCGTCAGAAATGCCCGCAGATTTTGAGCTGGAAGCACTGAAGGCACAAGCGTTGGCAGCAAGAACCTATGTTATTAATTTTCTAGAGCATAACAATCAAGAAATTCCGCAAGGTGCGGATGTGACCGATACTGTACAGCACCAAGTATATAAGAATGATGAAGAACTACGAGCAACATGGGGAGCAGACTATAATTGGAAAATAGAAAAAATAACGAAGGCCGTGGCACAAACAAAAGGGGAAATTATTACGTATAAAAACCAACCAATTACTCCGGCATTTTTCTCGACAAGTAATGGCTATACGGAGAATTCTGAGGATTATTGGGAAAATAAACTTCCTTATTTACGTAGTGTAAAAAGTCCGTGGGATTTGGATTCCCCAAAATACATGGATCAAAAAATCATGACGGTTGCTGAAGTAGAAGCTGCACTCGGCATTAAACTCAATCCGAATGCAAAAGCTGTTGCAGAGATAAGTCGCACAGAAGGAAAACGTGTAGCAGAAATCGTGATTGGTGGAAAAACGTTCACAGGAAGAGAGGTGAGAGATAAGTTAGAGTTAAGATCTAGTGATTTTGATATTGAACAAAAAAACGACCATCTTATATTTAAAACAAGAGGCTACGGTCACGGAATTGGAATGAGTCAATATGGTGCGAATGGAATGGCAAAAGAAGGCAAGTCCTATAAAGACATCATTACGTACTACTATAAAGGTGCGAACGTATCAACCGTCGACTCCGCCGTGCCGAAATTAGTGACAAAATTAGCGTCAAAATAAGCAGCGAGCATATCTCGCTGCTTTTTCATGCATAATTAAAGGAGATTGTAAGAACATAAGTAGAAAAAAATTATTCCTCCCATGTATATATCTTCCTCAAAGTGACGAGAATGGTTGCTGAGGTGATGACAATGAGAGAGGAAAACAACAACGTTTCAAAAAATGGGATGAAACGCGTCTTCCGTAAAAAATGGTTTTTTCCGGCACTGTACCTAACAATGGCGGCGTTGTTACTAACTGGAGTATTATGGTATCAAAACTTAGAAAGTCAGAATCCATTAGCAGGTGACGAGCCAGAATCTGAAAAAACTGGCGATAGCGTTACAGGCAATGGTACTCTAGGGGATGAACCAGAATCTCAACCAGTTATGGAGCAAGAGGAAGTACTAAAAATGCCTATTAAGGAAGAAAGTCAGGCGCAAATTGTAACGAAGTTCTATGACTATGACGCAGAAGCAGAAGATCAAGAAAAAGCACTTGTTCTATACAACAATAAATATTACCAAAGCAAAGGGGTAGACATCGCTTCTAGTGATGGAAAAGCATTTGATGTTGCAGCGTCCTTAAGCGGAACGGTAACAGAAGTAGAACAAGATCCATTACTAGGAAATGTTGTGAAGATCACACATGAGAACGATGTAACAACTTACTATGCTAGCCTAGAAAATGTACTTGTAGAAGCAGGTGCAGAAGTAAAGCAAGGAGACGTCATTGCAACAGCAGGACGCAACCTATTCGGACAAGCTAGCGGCGTACACGTACACTTTGAAGTGCGCCAAGGCGAAACTGCAGTGAACCCGGAGGAATTTTTTAACCAACCACTTAGCAAGCTAAACGTGGAAAAGGAAAAAGAAACTTCCAGTACTTCTACGGAAGAACAACCAAAAGGTGAAGAACAACCAGACAGCAGTCAACAGCAAGAAGACAGCAAGAACACGGACCAATCTGGAGATGAAAAACCAGATGATTCCGTTGGTGAGAACAGCGAATCCTCTGCTGCAACAGCACATACGTAATGGGCAGCGAGAGCCCTAGGGAAATCCTAGGGCTCTTTGTTGTGCTGGAGCGAACGTTAACAAAATCTAGATTTTTAGATTTTGAAAGTATTTCCGGATATTTTGAAAGTAAAATGCTTCTAACTGAAAGTTATCTTCATTAATTGAAAGTATCGATTAAATATTGAAAGTAAACTCCGGTATTATGAAAGTAAGCGAATCCGATTAACTCCCAACCAAGCCCAAGCCACTGCCCAAAGCCTGCGCACCCTCCCAAGCCAGCTCACGTTCACCAGCCAGAGCACCCGCCCCCAGCTCAACCTCATACCTCGCAAAAAATCTCATAAACTGTCGAACGATTAACCTGAGAAATGGGTTGAAATCCCTCGTATTTATGACATAATTAGGAAAACGTTGGTTATTTTTGTAAATAGATGAAAGGAGAATGATTTTGAAAGTACCCTTACATGATTGGCCAGTAGAAGAATCAGGTGGCTTTCATCCCTTTCTCATATGGAAGTCCAAAATGTACAGTCCAAAAGAAGCAATCACGATGGCGAAAGAGTATTGTCTCCGAACAACATCTGAATCAGACATGCGTGTTGGTTTAGAGTTTTTGTACATGAACGGATTTGATCACGACTTACATAATCTTATTAAAAAAAATATCCAAAGTACGAATCCATTGAATCGACAATGGGGCCACATGTATGAGCTACAGCTTGCCAGAAAAAATCAAACGTTGTCTGGTCCCAAGCTTTTAGAAAGACTTCAGAAAATGAACGTATATTCCCCAGAGCTTTGTATATTGAAGAACTTTCTGCAAATATACATCCACTACGGAGCTCACCACTTTGGCGCACTGTCCAATTACTTGGACGAGCAGTATGAATTATTAAAACAAGTCGAAGATCCCTTCTTACATAGGTTGTTTGAAACGAGACTACACGAAGTATTGTTCATTTATTATTGGAAACGAAACGAGCTTGTATTAGCAAGAAAGCATGCGTTCCAAGTACTTAATGAAACATTTAGTCTAGACCGTCAAGCAAATATCCACACTAATCTAGCACTGACATATGTATTAGAAGATTATGAGCAATCCATTACCCATATTGAGGAATCCATTGAACTAGCAAAGTACTACCATAATGATTTCTTAATCCGACTGAATGTAAATAAAAACCTGCCATTCATAGCAGCTTTTAATCATAAGCCAAAGGACATTACAACCGAAGATCTGGCGGAACAAGCACATCTGGAAATTGCCAAAGGGAACTCAATAATAGCAATTCAGTTGCTAGAAAAACTTCCATATGAAAGTCCTTTTACACTCTATTATTTAGGACTAGCCAAACAAAATAAAGATTTATTGAAACAGTCGTATTACGAATTTATTGAAAAGAGAAGTGATTATTTCTTTTCCAAATTGCCTTTACTCGCCTTAAAGTCATTGTAGGGAATAATCGTGCTTCGTATTCTAGGCAGGAATGGGAAGCTCGATTTTCTATATTACTAGAAGAGAAGGGAGGGGAAAATATGAAGAAGCTACTTTCTATTTTAGCGATTGTCATTTTGCTTCACCTTAGTCAACCAAGTTTCCAAGTAGCGGATGCAGCAGAAGCAACAGATTCAGGTACGTCGACTACGGATGTTACATCCTCAGATACAAGCAATGATGATCCTCAGAAGGCTGACCCAGGTTATGGTGATATCGGATAATGTCTTTTATGAATCCTCTCTTTCTAGATGCATCTACTTACAGGACTGCCCCCTCTCCTTTTGGCAGTCCTTTCTAAGCTTCACCGTTGAAGCCTGCGCATCCAAGTTTTATTGAAAAGTTGGCATAATCAGCCTTGTTTATTAATAAAATGTTTACAAACCAAGAAAACAAAGGTCTGAGGTGAAGATAGCGGGCTCTATACACAGCAACAATGAATAAGCAAAAGTCCCCTTCATTTTCTAAAATCCATCATACACTGTTACCACGAACATCACCATGTCTCATTTTACACCTTAGACATACAACTCAGGGAGGCGAGTGGTGTGCACGACTACATCAAAGAGAGAACAATCAGGATCGGACGGCATCTCGTGGAAACGAAAAAAACAGTTCGTGTTATTGCAAAAGAATTCGGTGTTTCCAAAAGTACGGTCCACAAAGATTTAACGGAAAGACTACCTAACATTAACCCCGAATTAGCTGCTGAAGTAAAACATATCCTCGATCATCATAAAGCAATTCGTCATTTAAGAGGCGGAGAAGCAACCAAATTGAAATACAGTTTAAATACACAGGTAGAACCAGAAGAACCAGCTGAACCAGTTGGTTGAGGAACAAGCATAGGCGTCCATAACGAAAGCCTACTAGTTGCTTTTTTCAAGATTGTACGAACTGGATAGGAAAACGTAGTTAAAATTCGACTTTGTCGAACAAGAATTGTACATAATTGAAGGAAGTCCTCGAGTTACTGGACGCTGTTGCTTAATAACCCTCCAATGCAAGACAAACATGGCTCTCGTCTCACACATGACGAAAGCCTTTTTGTTTTTTCTATCCCAAAAATCCTCTAGGTTTTTCCGCCAATTTTTACAAGTTCCGACTTTTTTCAGATTCCACTAACTAATATGAAAAAATTGTGATAAACTATATAATTAGTAGCATTGTGTTCAAGGACGGATACGACGCAACAAATTGGAGTAGGGAGGATTATGAATCCATGTTTTCTCGAGATATCGGAATAGATCTAGGAACAGCAAACGTTCTTATACATGTTAAAGGTAAAGGAATCGTGCTAAACGAACCATCCGTCGTGGCGATGGATCGCACAACAGGAAAGGTGTTGGAGGTTGGCGATGCAGCCCGTAAAATGGTTGGACGTACTCCTGGAAATATCGAAGCAATTCGTCCGTTAAAAGATGGCGTTATTGCTGATTTTGACGTAACTGAGGCTATGCTTAAATATTTCATCAACAAAATTAATGTGCGTGGATTTTTATCAAAGCCTCGTATGCTAATTTGTTGTCCTACCAATATAACAAAAGTGGAACAAAAAGCAATTAAAGAAGCTGCTGAAAAATCTGGTGGCAAAAAAGTGTACTTAGAAGAAGAGCCAAAGGTTGCAGCAATTGGTGCAGGAATGGACATCTTCCAACCGAGTGGTAATATGGTCGTGGATATCGGTGGTGGAACTACGGATGTTGCGGTTTTATCCATGGGTGACATCGTAACAGCGCAATCTATAAAAATGGCTGGAGATAAATTTGACGCTGAAATTTTAAACTACGTAAAACGTAAATATAAATTATTGATTGGGGAACGCACAGCAGAAGATATTAAGATTAATGTTGCGACTGTTTTCCCTGGTGCAAGAGATGAAGCAATCGACATTCGTGGTCGTGATATGGTGACAGGCCTTCCACGTACGATTACGGTTCGCTCTGATGAAATTGAAGAAGCATTACGTGAATCGGTTGCGCTTATCGTTCAAGCAGCAAAAACCGTATTAGAACAAACCCCGCCAGAACTTTCTGCGGACATCATTGACCGTGGTGTTATTTTAACTGGTGGTGGAGCGTTACTAAACGGATTAGATCAATTGCTAGCAGAGGAATTGAAGGTTCCTGTTTTACTAGCAGAAGAGCCAATGAATTGTGTAGCAAAAGGCACAGGCATCATGCTTGATAACATCGATAAAATTGAACGTCGCAGTATCGTTTAACCCTATTGCGAAAATTGTAGGTTAATGGAGCAGCTAATTCGAGGAATTAACTGCACACGTCCCAAAAAATGTGAAAAAGAGGAGGAAAAGTCTTGTTAAGAGGCTTCTACACTGCAGCATCTGGAATGATTGCCCAACAACGCAGACAAGAGACTTTGTCAAATAATATTGCAAATGCACTGACACCAGGATATAAACAAGATCAAAGTTCATTACGTTCCTTCCCGGAAATGTTAATACAGCGAATGGAATCGGAAAAACTGCCAGTATCACGCAATTTTAATGTGCCGATGAACGCTCAAATTGGTTCGATTAGTACAGGAGTTTACGTACAAGAAAATATCTCCGATTTTTCACAAGGTAGTTTAAAGCAAACATCTATGTCAACCGATATGGCACTTGTGGATGGAAACATGCCAGATGAAACAGGTGGTATTTTTTTCGAAGTGCAAAATCCTGAGGGAGAAGTTCGTTACACGAGAAACGGGAACTTTACCGTAGATGCAGATGGCTACCTCGTAACAAACCAAGGCTATTATGTGTTGGACCAAGCGGGTAACCGAATCGAGACAGATGGGGTAGAGTTTACTGTGACTGGTCAGGGAACTCTCCAACTCCCGAATCAGAACATTCCACTAGGTGTAGCTTATACAGCTAATGTGAATGACTTGATTAAGGAAGGCGAAGGGCTCTATCGAGTAGAAGGTGCAGAATTGGCGGATGCACGTGGCCAAGCTGGCATCACGTTTTCCGTTCAACAAGGATATTTGGAAGGTTCTAACGTAGATATGGCTCAGACTGCAACAGAAATGATGTCTGCCTATCGATTATTTGAAGCGAATCAAAAAGTTTTGAAAGCATATGATGAAAGTATGGACCGAGCTGTGAATCAAATCGGGAAGATTAGATAAGGAGGAGCATAAATGAGTAGAGTAGGATACCAAGCCTCTGTTACAATGGGTCAGCTTCAAAAGAAACTAGACCTAATTGGACATAACATGGCAAATGCAAACACTGCGGGCTATAAAAGCCGTCAAGCGGACTTTCAATCGTTACTATTTCAACAAATCGACAACCTCAATGCTCCTGCCAACGCACAAGGTCGACTAACTCCTGATGGAATCCGGATTGGGTCTGGTGCAGCGCTTGGACATACGAATACAAATCTGCAAGCAGGGGCTGTTCAAACCACTGGTCGAGGTCTAGACGTTGCACTTTTGAATGACAGTCAATGGTTCCAGGTCAGTGTTACGGAAGGTGGAGCTACAGAAACACGCTTCACACGCTCTGGTGCATTCTACTTGAGTCCAATTAATGACACGCAAGTTATGTTAACGAATCAAGATGGACAGCCTATCGTTGGACAAGACGGACCCATCTTGCTTCAGGCTGGTTTTGATGGAATTGAAATTACTAGTACCGGACAAATTCAAGTAACACGCAATGGCCAAACACAAATTGAGGACCAGCTAGCAATCGTACAAATTAATAACCCTCGTGTATTAGAGGCTTCAGGAGATAACAATTTTAGATTGCCCGATAATGCTGGAATTAATCCAGCTGAAATCGTACAAGAACTAAACCCTGCAGATATACAGGTGAAGAGTGGAGCTTTGGAATCTTCGAATGTAGATTTAGCAAACCAAATGACAGAGCTTATGGTAACGCAAAGAGCTTATCAATTGAATGCACGATCTATTTCCACGAACGATCAAATGATGGGATTAGTGAACCAATTACGTTAATCCATTAGGAAATGAATGAGGTAAGGAGTCATCAAGCATGCCAGAAACCGTAAGTGAGCAAAAAACTCGTCGCGAGCAAAAGAGGCTTCAAAAAGAAGAAAAGAAACTAGAACGACAACAACGAAAAGCAGAAAAAGCCGAAGACCAAGAACAAAAGACAGACAGAAAAGAAGAAAAGCTAAGAGGCAAACCCTTAAAACGCCGAGTATTCCCAATATGGTTACGAATCATCGTTGTTGCCATTCTCTGTTTCCTCGCCCTGATTTTAGGACTCATGCTAGGTTACGGCGTCATTGGTGACGGAAAAGCAACCGATGTACTGGAGTTCGATACATGGAAGCATATAAAAAATATAGTAACCGGAAATCCGGATTGAAAAGAGCACATGTGATGTGCTCTTTTTTGGGTGCGGAAGGTGGGCGCTTAGTGCGATTTCTGGCCAAGATGTAAAAATTCGATGCACGATGCCCTGCCTGAGCGATATGAAAGTATTCTGGCCGAAAATAAAAGTATCTTGGCCAAAATTGCAAGTAAACCTCGCATGGCTGAAAGTATTTCCCCGATTTTTGAAAGTATCCTGCCCGGGCATCTGCGCGAACGTTAGTAAATCCACCATAAATGTGAATAAACTCGCTGAATGTTAATAAATAATAAACAACGCCGAAGCCAATAAAAAATGGCTCAGCAACTCGACTTTTGATATACTTACAAAAGACAATTTGAAAGGGGCTTTTTACATATGTTTGATATCCAAGAAATTAAAGATATTATCCCCCACCGATATCCATTTTTATTAGTGGACAAGATTATCGAATTTGAAGAGGGTACACGGATTGTGGGGATAAAAAATGTTACGGTTAATGAGCCATTTTTTCAAGGACATTTTCCTGATTATCCTGTAATGCCTGGGGTTCTGATTGTGGAAGCTTTGGCTCAGGTTGGTGCGGTTGTCATTTTACATAAAGATGAAAACAGAGGGAAAATTGGATTTCTTGCTGGTCTTGATAAATGTCGCTTTAAGAGACAGGTAAAACCAGGTGATCAACTGAAGCTGGAAGTGGAAATTATCCGCGTGAAAGGTCCAGTTGGAAAAGGAAAAGCGGTTGCGACAGTGGATGGAGAGCTGGCTTGTGAGGCTGAAATTACATTTGCTATAAAATAGTTAGGAGCGATTCCGATGAATCGCTTCTTTTTTTGTATATTTTCTTCGTCCTGTAGAAGCCTAAAAGGGACCGTATTAACGGTTTACCCAAGTCGGGTTGGAAATGTATGTTGATTGCAAGTTATCTATATTACCTGGGAAAGCTAATATGGAACAAAAGTAAAGGAGGACTTACGAATGAAAACGAATTGGTTAATTAAACTTACTGCTCCTGCTCTTGCTCTTTCATTAGTCGCTGCTTGTGGAGGTAACGAGACACCACCTCCAGAAGACGAAGAAGCTCCACTGGAACAAGACGGTGGCGAAAACAACGGAGATACAGAAGGTCCAGTAGATGAGCTTGAAGACAAAGCTAATGACGCTGGGGATGAAATTCAAGAAGAAACCAACGATCTAATGGATGGCGAAAATGGTGAAAACGGCCAGAATGGTGAGAATAACCAAAATCAAAATGGTGAGAATGGCCAAACCGAAAATAATGGTACAGATGCCAACGGTGAAGGTGGACAAACTGGTCCAACAGATGAAAACACCGATACCATGGATGAAAACAAAGACGAAGACCAGTAAACCAAAGGCCCTGCTCAAATGAGCAGGGTTTTTCGTGTTCAATAATTTGGATTTCGTCCGATTAGACGATATAGTTAACGTATTAAACAGATAATGGGGATATTTTAATCAAAGGAGGACAAGAAATGAAAAAGATCTTCTTTATCCTTGTCTTTATTTCTGCAGCATTAATAGGATGCTCTAATCAAGCGGAAGATGAAAACGCGGAAGAAGTACCTGTTGCAGTACAAGTGGATGAAGTGACAAAAGAAACATTAACGGTTGAAAAATCTATATATGGCAAAACAACACCTAAATCCTCGGTACCTGTTATAGCTCCTGTAGCAGGGGAAGTCACAGAGGTTCATGTGGAAAAAGGACAAACGGTAGAGGAAGGCGATACGATTATTTCCATCACTTCTCCGAATACCGGTGAGATCGAGGTAGACGCGACAATAGCTGGACAGATTACGTCTTTGAATGCCTCAGAAGGCGGAGTGGTCTCCAACACGGAACCCTTTGCAACGATTAGTGAATTAAGCAGTTTACATATCCAAGTAGGGGTAACGCCCGAAACTAGACAGCTATTTAACGATCTAGAAGAAGTACCGGTTATCGTGAATGAAAAAGAAGCAACAGCAACGGTGGATTACGTGTCTTCCGTTCCCAATCAGCAAACAAGCCTTTATGAGGTGGAGGCAACTCTGCAGGATCCAGCTGAGGACGTTCTTCCAGGCATGACAGCTATCATGCGAGTAACAGAAGAGGAAGTATCAGAGGGACTCGTTATTCCGACAGAGGCATTAGTGGAAGAAGGCGGTTCTACTTACGTCTATATCATTAAAGAGGACAAGGCGATTCAAACCGAAGTGAACGTCCTTCGTTCGTTAACAGATAAAACAGCAGTGGAAGGTGACATCCAAGAGGGCGACCAAGTCGTCGTAAAAGGTCAGCTCGTTCTATCGGATGGGAAAGAAGTGACAATCCAAGAGGAGGATGCATCGTGAAAATCGTTGAAACCTCCGTCAAACGTCCTGTTGGTGTAATCATGATTGTACTAGCTATTTTAGCATTAGGTGCGATGTCCTTACGAAATTTAACGATTGACTTATTTCCGGAAATTGATCTACCCATTGCGGTTGTTGCAACGAACTATCCCGATGCAGCACCAACCGAAGTGGAAAAGCAGGTGAGTCAACCGATTGAATCTGCTGTAAGTTCTATTGAAGGCATCGACACGATTCAAACCCAATCTCAATCAGGGGCATCGCTCGTGATTATGATGTTTGATACGGGAACGAACCTGGATAATGCACTGCTTGAGGTTCGGGAAAGTGTTGACCAGGTAAGAGGAATGCTACCAGAATCTGCTGGAGATCCGAGTGTCCTTCGCTTTAACCCACAGCAATTTCCTGTCATGTGGGTTGGATTAACTGGAGATAATCTTGAGCAACTACAAGGACTAGCGAATGACCGTATTGTTCCTCAATTTGAAAGACAAAGTGGGGTTGCTTCTGTCTCCGTTGAGGGTGGAAGAGAGCGAGTCATCGAGTTAGAACTAGATCAAGCAAAAATGAAACAGCTCGGATTACAATCACAGATGATCATGCAAGCACTACAAGGCGCGAATACATCAGGATCAGCAGGTGTTGTAACGAAAGGAAATAAAGAGTTACAAGTCCGGATTGCGGGCACATTCGACTCGGTAGACGATATTGCTCAAACGATTGTACAAACGCCACAAGGTGCGACAGTACATGTGGAAGACGTAGCAAAAGTAAAAGAAACGTTTGATCAATCAGGGGTCACAAAAGTAAATGGAGAGTCCGCGGTTGTTCTTCCTATTATGAAACAGACAGATGGGAATACAGTCGAAGTTTCCAATCACATTAAGACTTCCATTGGTGAGCTAAAAAAAGATTTACCTGAAGGAGTAAATGTAGATGTTGTTCTAGATACGTCCACCTTCATCACCTCTTCCATTAAGTCGGTCGTTCAAAATATGGTCATTGGCGGATTTTTCGCATTACTTATTCTACTACTGTTCCTAAAAAGTGTACGCGCCACATTAGTCGTAGGATTTTCGATTCCTATAGCGATTATCTCTACGTTTGTCCTTTTATACTTTACAGGAGAAACGTTGAACGTCCTTACGATGGGTGGGCTTGCACTAGGAATTGGAATGATGGTGGACAGTTCCATTGTTATTTTGGAAAATATCATTTCCTACCGCCAGCAAGGATACAGCGTCATTGAGTCTGCCAAGAAAGGTGCTTCTGAGCTAGCGCCAGCGGTTATCGCTTCTACTACGACCACATTAGTGGTATTTTTGCCCATTGTGTTTGTAGAGGGAATTGCATCTGAATTATTTACACCACTAGCTCTAACCGTTACGTTTTCGTTAATCGCATCCTTAGTAGTCGCAGTAACACTAGTTCCGATGCTTTCGTCCAAGCTCTTGACAAAGGCGATGAAAGAGAACGGACGGAGATATTGGTTCGATCGTTTCCTGACAGCGTTTAACAACCGATATCGAGCAGCTTTGAAAAAAATACTAGTCTTTAGAAAGTCAACCATACTTGTGACTATCTTAGCGATTGCTGGGAGCCTCGCGCTAACCCCATTAATCGGAACAGCTTTTATTCCGGAGGGAGATCAAGGCCAGATTACAGTATCTGTACGAACAGCGGAAGGCACAACACAAGAAGAAACGTTAAAAGTGTCCGAGCAAGTGAATGAGAAGCTAGCAAAGTATGAAGATATCATAGAGACGAACTATGTCACTGTTGCGAGTAGTGGAAGCATGTCTGGAGGAGTCGGCCAAGGAAGTACTAATGAGGCTTCCTACACCATCCAGCTCGTACCACAAGCAGATCGGGAGCAAACAACCGAACAAGTGGTAGCAGATTTAGATCGAGACCTTCAAACAATCGCGGGTGCTGAAATCACCATTAGTGCGAGTGGAGGTGGCCTTAGTGGAGGCACCCCGATTCAGATTCAACTTTCAGGTCCAGAGCATGAAGTCCTTAGAGAGTTAGCCGATCAAGTAGTCCATGCGATTTCGGACATTGACGGCATTCATAATCCACAATCCTCTATTTCGGAAACAAGACCTGAACTCGAAATCCGAGTGGACCGAGAGAAGGCAGCGCAATATGGTTTAAGCTATCAGGAAGTGATGAGTCAGGTTCAGTTAGCGATGACTGGTCAAACCGTCATGAGCTATCGGGAAAATGGCGAGGATCAAAATGTGAACATGATTTTGCCTGAAGAATCGCGGAATACGATTAGTGATGTGGAAGGCTTGAACATTCAAACACCAAATGGAGATTATATCCCGTTAGAATCGATTGCGGAATTCCAGCAAGTACAAAGTCCAGCTGAACTGACGAGAGAAAACCAACAGCCACAGGTGAATGTGTCAAGTGAGCTTTTAAACCGTGACTTAGGTAGTGTCAGTGAGGATGTGAAGCAAATATTAGCTCAGATGGAGTTCCCAGAAGAGTATTCCTACTCCATCGGTGGAGAAGCACAAGATATGGCCGAGGCCTTCTCAGATCTTGCTGTCGCGCTAGTCGTGTCTATTTTCCTCGTGTACGCAGTCATGGCCATACAATTTGAGAACTTCTTAACCCCATTTGTGATCATGTTCTCGATGCCAGCAACCGTTGTAGGAGTGCTTGGAGGGTTATTTATAACAGGTCAGCCCCTAAGTATCACAGCATTCATTGGAGTAATTATGCTCGCGGGTATCGTAGTGAACAATGCGATCGTGTTAGTGGATTACATTAATATTCTTCGAGCGCGTGGGATGGAAAGACAGGAAGCGATCCTCGAAGCGGGAGTAAGTAGAATGCGTCCTATCCTTATGACGACATTAACGACCATACTCGGTATGCTTCCATTAGCACTTGGATACGGAGAGGGAGCAGAAACCCAACAGCCGCTAGCTATTACAGTTATTTTCGGGTTAACTATTTCTAGTATTTTTACCCTCTTCTTAATACCGGTTGTCTATACGTATTTGGATGGCCTATCGGAGAAAGTAAAAAGGCTATTTACTAGAAAAAAAGAAGCA
Organism: Radiobacillus deserti; assembly: GCF_007301515.1. Taxonomy (GTDB): domain Bacteria; phylum Bacillota; class Bacilli; order Bacillales; family Amphibacillaceae; genus Radiobacillus; species Radiobacillus deserti. Next base: position 3,123,746 of record NZ_CP041666.1, on the reverse strand, counting down.
TAAAACCATTTGCAGCACCTCTAAGTGGATTAGAGGTGCTATTTTATTAGTTTGAAACATACATTGTAAAATAATGTTAATAAGTAGTATAATCGGATTATAGCAAATAGTGTCAGTTAGTAGTATAATCTGTTAGGGAAAATTGAATATAATTGTATAGTCACTTGGGTAAACTAAAGAAGGTATTCGCAAGTAAGTCTATAACGCATAAGAAGGAAGTCCTGAAAATGAAGAAAATTCTTATCATTATACCAGCCTATAATGAAGAAGATTCTATTTTAGACACAGTAAATAAGATTGAAGTATCGACATCCTATGATTATATAGTTGTCAATGACGGGTCTACGGATGGAACATTAGAAATCCTGCAAAAACATAATATTAATCACATTAATCTTCCCGTTAATCTTGGAATAGGCGGAGCCATGCAAACGGGCTATAAGTATGCCTATAGAAATGGGTATGATTATGCTATTCAGTTGGATGCAGACGGGCAGCATAATCCAAGTGATTTGGAAAACCTCGTATCCACGATTAGGAAAGAAGATTTGGATTTAGTTATTGGATCTAGATTTGTAGAACAGACAGGCTATCGAGGAAGCAAAATGAGAAGGTTCGGCATATCCTATTTCTACATGGTGATTCGGCTGTTAGCGCATATTAAAGTGACCGATCCAACCTCTGGCTATCGAATTATCAATAGAAAAGTCATTCGCGAGTTTATCCAATATTACCCGACGGACTATCCCGAAGTTGAAGTATTGGTTTACTTGGCGAGAAAAGGGTATAAGATTAAGGAAATAAAAGTAGAAATGAATCAAAGACAAGGTGGAAAGTCATCAATTACACCCATTAAGTCAATCTACTATATGTTAAAGGTTTCTTATATTTCCCTTGTTCGATCCATTTTCTAAGGGGGCTTGATTCCAATCGTACAAATCATAACTATTATTATAGCGGTCCTCTTTTTTATTCAGGTCCTTTACTTTAGCTCAAAGAACAAGCTGCAGGATCAGCAAGCATTTCTTTGGGTCGTTTTCGCAACGTTAGGGTTAATTGTTTCCATTTTCCTGCCGTTTTTTAATCGGCTCGCAGCAGAAATTGGTATATCCTATATGCCGTCTTTAGTGTTTACGATTGCTTTTTTAGTTATTTTAAATCTACTTATTTATCAAACCATACATGCATCTAAACAAGAATCGAAAATTAAACAATTAACGCAAGAACTATCCTTCTTATCCAAGCAAGTGGAGGAATTACAGAAGAGTGTAGAAAAGGACAGATAATATGAGTGTAGTTAATTTCTTTTTAATATTAATCAATACATTAATCCTCGTTTCGGGGCAATTTTTATGGAAGTATGGATTAATGCAAAAAACGGTAAATTTTCAAAGTGTTAGTGATATTGTGAAGTTATTCTTGCAGCCTTACATTATCTCAGGCCTTGCGATGTATGGCTTTGCCACGATTTTGTGGTTATTTATTTTATCAAGAGTTCCATTAAGCATCGCGTATCCAATTCAAAGCTTAGCTTACGTCTTTGCTGTTTTTGGTGCTTACTTTATCTTTAATGAATCGTTATCTATTATGAAAATTGCCGGAGTTGTTTTCATTATTTTAGGGGTTTCCCTTGTGGGGATCTCGGGGAATTCATAACCGGAAAAAGAGGTTATTTTATGAACAAGCGCATCCTTCGTTTTTTACAGTCTAGTAAATTATATATTGGCATCATTTTACTCATCGCCTTTGGTCTTCGTCTTGGGGTATTTCTTTATTATGGATGGGATTTAAGCATTGGAAGTGATGACACTGGCTATGTTCGAAGTGCGAAAACTTTATTAGATACGGGCATGTTAACGTATCATAAACCAAACGATACACCAACCGTACATATCATGCCGGGGCAGCCATTATTTTTAGCAGCTATTTTCCTTATCTTCGGAACTGGAGCAATAGGGACAATAGCTGGAAAAATAATTTTTATCCTGCTCGGAGTGGGTTGTGTCTACTTTGTTTATTTGATTGGAAAATACGTAGGAAACGTTTGGATCGGCTTGATGACCGCACTCATGCTCGCATGTTTCTTACCTCAAATACTAACAGATAATTTGTTTCTAACCGAAACACCGTTCATGTTCTGTTTCATTGCGATGATTTATTATTCTTTACGATTAGCAAATGAACGAACCTGGAAGAACTTTTATCTATTAATGGCCTTTTATTTGCTCGCAGTGTTGTTCAAGGCAACGATAGCATTGTTCCCGTTCTTGCTACTGTTTTATTTTGTCATTAAAAAATACCCAATCAAGCTAGCGATAAAGCAGCTCGGTGTTGCAGCCATAATACTAGTTGTCGTTCTTGGACCTTGGTGGGTAAGAAACTACATCCAATTCGGGGATTTCATTCCACTAACAGGTGGAGCCGGAAACCCATTACTACTCGGAACCTATCAAGGGGAGGGGTACTTGTACGGAGAAACCTATGAAGACACGGTAATTAAAATCTCCAAGGAGCATCCCGATGCCAATGCCTATGAGCATCTCCAGTACCAATATGATGCAGCAATCGAACGAATGGAAATGTGGCACAACAAGGATAGCGATTCCTTCTGGAGGTCTTATTTACAATTAAAGCCACAAATGCAATGGGATGGACAGTTCTATTGGAAGGAAATCTACAGTGTAACGAAGGAATTTATGGATCGAATTCATAATCGAATTGTCGACCTTGCCTTATTATCACTGCTTGCCGTCCCATTTATGAAAGGGAAACGGAAAGAGTACTTGTTCTTAATTGGGTTTATCCTGTACAATACAATCTTTAATTCCATTTATTACGCATACGATAGATACAATCAACCGTTAATGTTCATTCTGTTTTTAGGCATTGCCACCGCCATTTATTTGCTGGCACACGGAGCCTATCGATTGGCCAAGCGGTTGCTCCAACGGAATTCCCCAGAAAATAGCATATAAGATAACCCGGACCTCGTCCGGGTTTTTATTTGCGCCGATATATGTGCTTCAAACGCTGATAAAAATTTTTTCGCTGATATATCGAAAAAAAAGCTGTTATACAAAAATTTGCGCTGATATGTAAAAATAATCGCTGATATCCAGAAGATAGAATATAAAACTCGACCATAAGTTTCTCTCCTGATGACTAAATCTAGCTAGTATTAGTTGGAAATGTCGAAATTTGCTAGATTATGAGGAAAAATCAGATTATAATTAAAGCTTGCAGGATTATTTATCAGGGGGAGGACGAATTGAAGAGGTTATTATTAGGGTGTGTCATTTTATTTTTTGGAGTGCTCGTTTTTTCGACACCTGTTCTAGCAAGTGGAAAGACAGTGGTCATTGATCCAGGACATGGTGGAAAGTTTAGCGGAACCAGTGGGTATTCTGGGAGCAAAACAGGATACTATGAAAAGCAAGCTAACCTAGAAGTGGCACTAAAGCTACGAAAAGAACTAAAGGCGCTAGGAGTCACCGTCTATATGACACGTGATACAGACCGCCACTTTGCTAGCACCTCGAAAGAAGATTTAGCAGCAAGAATGAAAGTTGCAAACCATTATGCGAGAGGAAATGAAGATAATACCGTTTTTATTTCCGTACATCACAATTCATTACCATCGAAACCTACTATGCGAGGATTCGAGACCTACTACTTCGATATTAACAAAGGAATTGACCCGGACTATCCACCAGCTCCTTTGCAAAAGAAGTATTCCCCAGAAAGTCGGCGTTTAGCGAAACTCGTGCACAGCTCCGTTTTAAGGAATGCCCCTGTCGTGGAAGGACGCGGATTAATTGCGAATGATTTATTCGTAACTCGAAACGCGCACATGGCATCTGCTCTTGTGGAGCTAGGCTATATGTCCAACCCATTCGAAGAAGGACTTATTAAAACGAGCAATTTTCAACAAAAAGCAGCAGCAGGACTTGCAAAGGCAATAAATAATTACTTCAAAGTATATGAGGTTTATAGTTTAAATGGTAAGCGATTAAAAGTTTACTTGAACCAAGAAAATGCGCTATCCTTTGCGAAAGCACGAGCACATGCGTATGTTTTTGATAAATACAATCAGAAAGTAATCTATCATTCTGAAAATCTCTATCAAGTAGAACATAAAACGCTAGGCATCCTTTACGAATCGTACGATATGAATCGAGCGTTAAAATATGCTGCAAAATATCGCAATACGGCAGTTGTGAAAGAAAAATCAGGGGAAGTGATGTGGTCTAATTACTTACCGAAGACGTACAAGGTAGAACACGCAACCTTAGGTGTCCTTTATGAATCCTTCCAACAGGAAAGAGCATTAGCCTACGCGAAAAAGTATAGAAATACAGCCGTAATCAACCAAACGACTGGGGATGTCCTTTGGTCGAATTACTTGGAAGAAACCTATCAAGTAGAGCACTCAACCCTCGGTGTGTTGTTTGAATCCTTTAACTTAGAGGATGCAAAGAAGTACGCAAAGCTATACCGTAATACAGCGGTTGTCCATAGAGAAACTGGAGAAGTATTCTGGTCGAACTACTTATCGGGCACCTATGAAGTGGAGCACTCTACACTAGGTGTACTCTATGAATCCTATTCATTAGACGACGCCATCGAATATGCGGAAAAATATCGCAATACACAAGTAGTGAAGGAATCTACAGGTGAAGTGATGTGGACCTTCTAGAGGTTCAAATTTCATAGAAAAATGTAACGCTAGCATACCAAATCATTTATAGATTGGTATGCTATCTTTGTTTTGGAAATAATTATTGGTATTCAAAAGCATTCTTTTTCCAATCCTAAAAGTTTCATTGTTTAATTGGAATAATATGTTAGGATAAGGGTGGTGAAAAAGTGAAGCCAACTAAGTGAGGGCGTTCAAGGTAAGTTAATTAAAAAAAAGGGGGACAGTTAGTGGATATTTTACAGGTGATATTTGTTTGTGGAATCGTGTATGGTCTTATTTCTTTTTTTACTACATTAAAAAAGAGTTCAAATAATAAAAATCAACTGATGCTTGCCATTTGTTTAACTATTGTCAGCACAGTATCATTCCTTATAAAACTAAATTAGCCTGCATATGCAATAGGCTAATAACTTTTAATATTCTATATAGGAGGGATGCCCTGTGAAAAGGATTTTCATCCTATGTACCGTAATTGGTTGCTTATTAGTAGGATGTAATATGGATGTGAAGTACGAAACAATGAAAAACCCTTATGAAAAGGATTCGGAAAATGACCCATCATCCAATCATGTGGAGAGTGCTGAAAATGTGAAGTTTGAATTGTATAAGGGTAGGCCGTTAAAAATTGCAGTCATTGGTACTCCTCCAGAAGTAAGAGAAGAACAAGTGACATTTACTGAAATTTCCTTTGAGGAATTGACTAAAGGTGAAACGATTGGATATGACGCTGTATTCGTCATGAAAGAAAATCTAGTAGAAGCTTCTAAAGGGCAGTATATAAATATTTACCGTAACTCTGAAATTCCATTCTTTTTTATTTCTGCTAAACATCGTATTCCCTTTATATAACGAAAGAAGTAGAATATAATCAGTCCTGGCACTGGGATGGTGATTACAATTACACGACTGGTGTGATGAAAGGGGAAGAAAAGGGCTCCATAAAAGGATTTTATTTTGGCCTTCACAATGATAAGGAGACGGAGAAGCACCTAACAGCCATGTACTCTTCGGTATTTGAAGAGATAGAAGAGATTAGTCTGTAAAAGGGAAATGTCAGTCTTAGAAAACGGATATAAAAAATGGTTATTAGACCTTCAAGTGTTTTGCTATTTGTATGGATAGTTAGTATTCAGTATGATCTTATTTGTATTATTCAAAGTGGTGGTGTTGAATTTTTATCTCCCGCGGGGGAGATTAACGCAACGCAACATTGCATCAATTAGGTTTTGAAAAGAGGGATTAAATGTCTTATATTTATAAAGTTACTCTATTTATTGGAGTGGCAGCCATATTTGCATATAGTTTCTTTTTAACAGCTGTAACTGGCTCCCACCTCGGGTATAGTGAAAATTGGAAAGAACATCTTACGTTTACACCACAAACAGCTCATGGTCCGCAACATATTTTTGAAATAGATAAGTTTATCTACGCTTTTAACATTCAACCGTTTATTACAATTATTTTTCTATCATCTTTCGCCGTCTTAGCAGGATTATTTATTAGTTGGGTTAAAAAAAGGTTCTCGGATAAGGGAAAGCTGTCATCTGTTTAAATACGAGAATACCAACATTTATAATATTATGTAACAATGTTTTTCCTTATAAATACAGGTAAATGTATAGACAGAAAAGCGGCACTGTTTATTATGCAGCTGATTAAGATACCAAAACGATATGCTTAGTTTATAATTTTGAAGCGCAATACCTTCTACTATCCAATAAGTGAGCAAGTCGTGGCAGCCTGCATGGATGAATAACATTATGAATAGGAAGCCCACCCAATATGAAAGAACATCTAGCAGAAGCTTCTGAAGGTCAGTGTATAACTATTCATCGTAACGCTGATCATCCATTCTTTATCATCTCTGCTAAACATCGAATTCCCTTTATAACAAAAAAGTAGAATCAGTCGTGGCATTGGGATGGTGATCACAATTACACTACTGGTGTGATGAGGGGACAAGAAAAGGGCTCCATAAAAGTTGTTACCCTCTAGTAGTTTTTTGCATAAATAAATAGGCTACTGTTCCAAGCAATAAAAGCTTATTATGCTCAGAAAGGTTTGGAGAAACTTCTACTATATCATTATCCAAGTCTCTAAATAGCTTTGTGTATTTATGTGGAAACCTCCCATTGTAAAAATGAGCCCAGACCTCGCCAGTGTCATCCTTTAATGTGAAATCACCACTAAAACCAGACGTCTTTATAGCTAGTAATGGTTCGTTCTTTTCGTTTAATAAAGACCCCTTTATATGAATGAGTGATTTAAATTCCTCTTGAACATATGTACCTAAGACTGTTTCTTTAAAATTATGAATAGTTAACACGCTTTTTTTAATTCCTTGTCGTTTACAAGTAAATAAAGTTATTCCATCATGGGTTACGAAAGAGAAAGTGACAGGAAATAGCTGCAACAAGGACTCCTTATAAAATAGGATTGGGTAAAGCCAGAATGGAATTCCCGTTGGCTTAAAAACGCCAATAAATGCACCGCTCTTTTCAAAACATAGCAATTGTGGGATTATTCCTGTATCTTTTTTGATGACAAGGTGATTAGTTTCCGTGATGGAACGCGAAAAATTTGGCACCGATAAGTCCTTTACTTGCTTGTAATGATGCCTACTTCTTAAAGCAATAACAAGCAAAAAAACGATCGGTAACAGGAGAGGGGATGATTCTAACCATTGCTTATTATTACTAGGGGGATCAAAAAGTACATATAAGGCGCATACGATGGTAACAAATAATATCCCCATGTACGCAAACTTTTCTCTTTTTTTATACATGTTTTGAATCAAGAAAATATCCTCCAATCTACTTTATCATGAAGGGACTGAAGATAAAATGAACGGGTGAAAAAGATCGTCATTTAATATGGGCAGTCTTCATGTTTTAAAAGGGTATTTAAGATAAACGATGAATCTATATTAACATAAAATTACCAATTGATTTTTCTTTTAAGTAATGGCAATTAGGACTAAGCATAGAAGAAAAAGACACAGAAACCTATCCTGTGTGTAAAAAGTATTTGACATCTAGGGTGGTATTTTTTATGATATAGGTGTAAAAGGTTTTTGACAGTTGAACGGAAGGGACTAGTTACAAGTTGAAAAATAATATGAAAGAATTAAGAGAAGGTCGAGGCATTTCCCAAGGAAAACTAGCCATAATGTGCAATGTGAGTAGGCAAACGATCAATGCAATTGAGAATAACAAGTATGATCCAAGTTTAGAATTAGCATTTGGGATTGCAGATGCTTTAGAAACCACGGTGGATTCATTGTTTAAGTATCATAAAAAAAACAAGAAAAGGGGATGATGATATGAATATTATATTGGTGATTATTGCTGGACTCGTAATTTTTGCTGCGATATATTCAACAAAAAGGTTATCGGGGGATGAGTCATCACAGGAAGATGAACGCCAAAAGAGGATTCTCAAGGATGCAGCACTGTCAAGTTGGCAACTTCTTATGCTATATGCTTTTTTTCGTTTAATGAACCTTTTACCATTTATGAATGAATTGGTAGACCCATCAAAGATTCAAACTATAGCATTCTTTTCTAATGGTGGGGACATTCTTTTGGTAGCGATGATTGGTTACCTTATGGGCGCAATGATTTCATATTTTCGTTATTCATAGACATTACACGAAAAGATCACTTATGAAGTGGTCTTTTTTTCGTAATTTTTCTTTATCCTATTTACATTCTCTACTCCATCCTATATTGTTATGTCATACGATATATCGCATAACATAATATCGCGTAACATAATATCTCTGGAAGTGAAAGAAGGGAAGTAAACAATGGCGTATAATGGGGGACCAATGACAGAAGCCATGTATTATGTATTACTAGCATTAATGCAACCGAACCACGGGTATCAGCTTATGCAAGCCATCACCGAAGTATCGAATGGCAGATTGAAGATGGGCCCTGGGACTCTTTATGGAGTACTCTCACGCATGCAAAAAGACGGTCTTATATCACTGGCAGAGAATGATGGTAGAAGGAAGACCTATCTCATAACGCCAGACGGGGAACAAGCCTTGCACCTAGAGTATCTCCGATTAAAAGCCTTGATAAGAGATAGTAGTATCTTAGAGGAAGGTGATCAGAATGAATAAATCCATCTATAAACTTCGACCGAGTGATTATTGGAGAATTGGCGAGCATGAAAGCTGGTTTTCAGACTTGGCTGCTAAAGGGCTGCACCTAAAAAAGATGGGGATCCATTTTGCCAAGTTTGTTAAAGGGGAACCGAAAAAAATGAGGTATAGAATAGAGGTATCCTTTAAGAAGAAAATTTCACCCGAACAAATACAAATGTATTCGGAAAGTGGGTGGGATTATATAACTAGCTATAATCTTTTTCATGTCTTTTCATCACCTGAAGAACTGGATGCACCAGAGCTTCATACAGACCCTGCGGAGCAGTCTTATACATTAAAGGAATTGGATAAGAAGCTAGCAGCAAATGCTGTTACTTTAGCTATCTCATTGCTATTGATTATAGGTATGCTGTCTGCTATCTTGTTTCTCGATGGCGCACCTATCTTAGCTATGGTGGAACCTGGAATTATTCAACAAACGATTTTAGCTATCTTTATCGGTTATTTGACCTATACTACGCTACAAGCATCCATTTCCATTCGTGCTTTACGAAGAAATCTTATGGAAGGCAAACCAATCGATCATCACGCACCTTGGAAGAAATACTACCGCATAAATTCTACCATCGCTTTTCTTTTTATAGTTGTGGTAGGAATGAGTTCTGTTCTCTCAATCGTACAGCTTGTGAAAATGGATACAAAAACATTGCCAGAAGCAAGCGTAGGCTTACCGATAGTCAGGTTAGCTGACATAGAAGAGAATCCAGATTTGGTTCGAGGGGAACCATCTTACGTAAGGGATGGTGTGGATTGGGGCAATCGATACTCCTATGACTGGAGTCCATTGGCTCCCCTTCAATATGATACAAATGAAGAAGGTGTGGTTCCAGGAGAAACGTGGAAGGATGGAAGTGGTGAATATACACCATCTATAGATACACAGGTATTTCAACTAAGTATCCCTGCATTGTCTGATCATCTCGTTTTCGATTTAGTAGAAAGATATCGGTATGAAGACAACAGAGAAGAGTTTGTGGAAACAGAACACGCTGACTTGGATCTCCTGATTGTTCATGAGGATGAGCAACAGAAAGAGGTATTTGCCTCTAAAGGAAAAGCGGTCATGTATGTTAAGTATCATGGCTATGCAGATTTACAATCAGTCATTGAACATACGGTAGAGAAGATTAATTTGATTTCAGATTAAGAGGATGTGGTCTTATTCAAATAAAGAAAAAGGTGATCCTAGCATGAGATCACCTTTTTCTTGTCTAAAAATTGATTCCAGTAAATTGGAATTTTGTGTTAAAATGGAAGTGTTAAAATACTTTACTGACCGTCACCATAGTGAAGCCAGGTAATATTCTTTCACCAGTAATATTGGAGGGGAAAATATGAAGCGAATGCCGTTCGAACCACCTACTGAGCACTACGAGGAACTATTAGAATCCATAGACGAACAAATATGTCATTTAATTAACAAACGAAAGGAACTTTCCAATAATAATCCTGGTTTTCCTACTCGGGCACTAATCACCCGCTGGGCAAAAAAATTTAATCTATATGAAGACTTTATTAATAGTGTTTTTTCCCAATTATTAAATGAAGAAATGTATAAACCTGTTGTAGAACCAAAAGGCTTTCTAAAGAATATACCCGTACTAAAATCATTTGAAAGAGAAGGTGTGTTTTATTCCGTAACCTTTGTCCGTCAATACAAAAATGCAAGTGTTGTTCATTTAACGATTGATCAAGAAGAGGATGACATGCATGCAAGGATGAAGAGGCCTACTCTGTTTGACCTTTCTGTGGAAGGTGGGGAGGTGGAGTTTGACTGCCGAAATAACTTTGGAGGAGGTTCAGGGGGACACCATTCTTTTACCTATACAGTATCGCCAGCCCTACCTAGTGATCTTTCAACTGTAAGGTTGCGATTCAAAGAATATAAAATACCATCCCAAAAACAGACAGGCTTTGAATTTGTTATTGAAGCGGATAAGTAAAGTACATTTCATAAAAGTACAGCGGTAGATAAATAAGGTAATTATTCAGGTAATTATTCCATTGGAATGCTAAGTTTGCATGGAAACGGTTTGATATGGGGTTGACTGACAGGTTGGCTGAAGAAGAGGTAGAGGATGTAATGTGACTCACAAAAGAAGAAAAATAATCATAGTTGTAGTTGGGATATGGGTGTTTTCTGTTCTGATCATAACTTTGGTTTATCCCTATTCCTTTGTCAGTGTTCATAAAAGTTATACGTTCACACCAGATCCAGTAGTTGTCGAACAATATGTTAATGATCTAGAGGAGTTTAAAAGTTCCTACAAGAAAGACCTAGACGAACTGACTAGGCCAAGCAATGATGATGTAACAATGGATCGTACTCAATTTTTGCTCCCGTTATTTGCACAGGATTGGTTAGTAAGTAAACAACCTGTAAAGATGAGTGTGGATGATTTAGAAACCATTTTATTTGAAGTTAAAAACGCTAGAAATAGTTTACTAGAGCTTATGGCTAAAAAGGATTATACACAAGAACAAAGGCAATATTTAGTGGATAGTATTGATCATCTATTATCATTAGAGGAAGAGATTGATCGAATTAAAAACGGTGGCTTTGTATCCAGAAAGACATTGAACGTTCAATTTGTTAATCTTCACGGGAGTTTTCTAAGTAACTTTATGATATTTAAAATTTTTTATGATACAGTACAAATCGGTTAATGATCTTAGTCTTACAAAGGCAAGGGTTACACAAGGCGATCTCTTCTGAAGAGGACTACTTTATCTATTCAAGAGTCGGTGTTAATCTGGAACAGGCTGGATTGTCACTACGTTTTCCTTAATTCGTCTGCCCATTATAGGTAAAAGAGGTGTTTCTTTAATCCCATATATTTGGGCGATCAATTCCCATTGTTCTCATATAATCTAACAACTGACCAGTGTGAACAGATTCGTGGTATGCTATACGTAACAGCATATCTCCAAGTGTTCTCACATATCCGACGTCAGAACGATCTATTTCTATATTCTCTAAATCACTTACGTTAATCGTCTTAATGTAATTTAAGAAATTCTCACGATATGGCTGTGCAAATGTTAGTTCATTATCTACCGTAGTAAAATCTTTGTCTTTAAAGGGATTAGATAAATCGGATAATGCTTTACTACCTCTTCCGATTAGAACTTGGTGATAAAGAAACTCTCCTTCTAATATATGTCTTATCATTTCTGCACAAGTAAGAGCCTCTTCATCAGGCTTCCAATTCAGATTTTGTTCTGGAATTGCTTTCCAAACCTTTATACTCCTACGTCTTACTTCGTCAAAGTTGAGAATTATTAAATCATTTACATTCATTAGTTTGAAACTCCTCTTACCCATAGTAGATTATACAAACATTATAACATCAAGTTTCGGAAGCGACCTATTTAATCATTCTCATATCCTTGTTTATTCGAGATATAAATCTCATACAAGTACATACAAATAGTTCGTTTTTTTATCGTTATATAGTGAAACTGGAGCAAATTCCTTCTTCGGAACCTATTCCCTAGGAGATTGGGGTATGAGCAATATAGGTATCTTGATTTGGTTTTATTTATCCTTTTGTGTCCTATTTCTTAATCGATGAAATAAACGTTAGATTAAAGTAGTCCAAGCGACTAACTGGGGGTTATTAAATGGACGAAAAACTAAGAAAGCTACAACCACCATATTACGCCGTCATATTTACATCCCAGCGAACCGAAGGGGACAATGGGTATGGAAAAATGGCACAAGCAATGGAAGACTTAGCTGCAAAGCAGCAAGGATTTTTAGGGATGGAGAGTGCGAGAGATGGTGAGCTAGGTATTACTGTTTCCTACTGGGAAACGCAAGAAGATATTAAAAGATGGAAAGATAATGCAAGTCATAAGGTAGCTCAAGAAAAGGGAAAAGATGAATGGTATCAACATTATACTGTTCGAGTTTGTAAAGTTGAAAGGGATTATTTTTTTGAAGGGTAATGATATTCGATTATTTCTTTATGAAACATCACTGGTTGTGTAACCGTACGTGAAGTAGAGGGGGGGGCTGAAGAATGGCAAATTTCGAGCTTAGCCTAAGAAATAAATATGTAAGATGGTAGTTTGTTTGGGTGCTTCCCTTACTCTTACTTTCTGCGATACTATTTTTTCTGTTACCAATAACGTATCAGTGGATACCTCCATTTCTTCCTGTGGTTACGGTCATAATTTTTTATGTTTGGGTGAAAATTGATAAAAACAAGAAGTAACTATTTATATCTGCTTGGATATACGACACGTATCCTAGCAGTTTTTTATGTGTAACTGTGAAACTATCGTCTATTTGTCTTTTGAACTACTTGCTGAGGACGGACAGGGCTTACTTTATCAAAAAATAGGAAAAAAGATAGAAGAAATGAAAGAATAAAGGACAAAAATAACATTGTCTTTTCGAATGTTATTATATATAATTAGTCAGGGAAAATTTGTAGGATAGTTTTTTATAAAAATTTATGAAACTTCTAATCATCCTTTTTCGTCTAAACTTGTAGGATGAAGTTCGTGTACCTACATATTATTAGCGCGGTTAACCAAGGTTATCAAACAATACAAGCATATGAGAGACACAATGAATCTACGGAGTATGCCTTACTGGATAAGTAGATTAGACCTTAGGAGGATTCGATGGAATACTTAGCTTTAATCGTTTGCTTTATAGCATCCGTTATTTTGACACCGTATATTAAGAAACTTGCGATAAAAATTGGGGCAGTGGATAAACCGGATGAAAGAAAAGTTCATAAAGGGGTAATGCCACGCTTAGGTGGTTTAGCCATCATTATAAGCTTTTTTCTAGGATTTATAGTGTTCACTCCAGATATAGAAAAAGCTTGGCCAATTTTAGCCGGCGGGCTTATTATCACAATTACAGGTGTACTAGATGATATCTTACAGCTTTCCGCAAAAACGAAACTGCTTGGTCAATTAATGGCAGCAATTGTAACCGTTCTTGGCGGCATTCAAATTGAGTTCATTACCGTTCCTTTCGGGGATAGAGTGGAATTTGGCTATTTAGCGATTCCAATTACAATTATTTGGATTGTAGGTATTACGAATGCTATTAATTTGATTGATGGGTTAGATGGATTAGCGGCTGGAGTTTCTTCCATCGCTTTATTGACTATTTCTGGAATGGCGATTGTCATGGGCAATCCATTCGTCGCATTTATTGGCTTGCTTATGCTAGGAAGTACGTTAGGGTTTCTTATCTATAATTTCTACCCGGCAAAGCTGTTTATGGGCGATACAGGAGCACTTTTTTTAGGGTATATGATTAGTGTTCTTTCCATTATGGGACTATTTAAGAACGTAACGCTATTTTCCCTTATGGTGCCTATCATTATTCTAGGTGTCCCTATACTGGACACATCGTTCGCAATCATTAGACGTCTGATTCAACGCAAACCATTCTCTGCACCAGATAAATTGCACTTGCACCACTGTTTAATTCGATTAGGGTATTCGCATCGACAAGCGGTTATTGTGATTTATGCACTAAGCTCCCTGTTTAGCATTGCGGCGATAATCTTCACAAGATCTACGATGTGGGGATCGACCTTAACCTTATTATCTTTAATGATACTCGTAGAATTAATTGTTGAAGTTACCGGATTAATCGGAGAAAATTACCGCCCAATCTTAAAATTAATTGACGGCTATAAAATAAAAAGAAAATAAAACGTTTGTAAAAAACTTTCTGCAAACTTTGCAGAAAGTTTTCTTTACATAATGAAAAAAATCCTTCATGATTATTATGAACCGTACTTGACGAATTATGTTTGAACATGGAATATTTTTATTGTCATATTGTTTTATAATTCATCCATATTAAAAAAGGAAGAAACCTTGTATTTAAAGTAGGGATATTAAATGTCATATATAGATATAGTTATTAGTTCATTCATAGCATTACTAGCATCGTTATTGTTGACAAAGCCCGTTAAACAATTAGCGATAAAAATCGGTGCCATGGACATTCCAGATCACCGTAAAATACACAAAAATCCTACGCCAAGGTTGGGTGGATTAGCAATATTCTTCGGAGTGGTCGCTGGACTGCTTTATTTGCGTCCAGAAATGAACTCCTTCTTGGCCATTTGTATCGGGTCTTTAATAATTATTGCAACCGGAATCTTAGATGATAAATACCAATTAAAACCTCTCATGAAAATGGGAGGTCAATTGACTGCTACGATAATACTCATCTATTCTGGGCTAATCATTGAGAAAATAACCTTACCATTTTTTGGCCTTGTTCACTTAAGTCCAACATTCAGTGTAATCATAACAATTCTTTGGGTCGTTGGGATTACGAATGCAATTAATCTAATTGATGGCTTAGATGGTCTAGCATCTGGTGTAACGACGATAGCGCTAGTCAGTATTATGGTAATGGCGATTTTAGATGGCCAAATTGCCGTCGTAGGACTATGTGCCATTTTGATTGGAAGTAACCTCGGATTCCTTTATCATAATTTCCACCCAGCCAAGATTTACATGGGAGATACCGGTTCCATGTTCCTTGGGTTTACTGTTGCAGTTATTTCTATTTTAGGCTTATTCAAAAACGTTACCTTGTTTAGCTTTATTCTTCCAATCATTGTGTTGGCAGTACCTATCTTCGATACATTGTTTGCCATTGTTCGAAGATGGTATAACGGAGAAAACATCATGATGCCAGACAAGCATCACATACACTACCAATTGTTAAACGCAGGCTTTAGCCATAGAGCTACCGTATTAATGATCTACGGATTTAGCGCGGTCTTTGGAATATTAGCCATTGCATTCTCCAATGCATCCATTGGCTTTTCTTTAGTCATATCGTTTATCCTGTTGATTTTGCTGCACCTGTTTGCAGAAATAGTAGGAGCTGTAAAAGGAAAAAGACCCGTTTTGCGCTTTTTGAAAAAGACCTATTACAAGGCGAAAACCACTACATTGAAGAGTAAATAAAAACGCTCACCATGAGCGTTTTTTTGTTGTCTGCTGTTGGTGGTGCAGATTCAGATTGCGCTAAAACCAATTCAGCACCCCCACTATTAAAAAGAGCCCCCGACACAAAGTCTAGGAGGCCCTGCCACTAATACAACCTATTCTAATCGAATAAAATGCGCGCTATTCTCTTCCATCAGCTGCACAAAACTTTCATGGTAGCGGTGAGGACTAAGTGCCTTATGCTCCACATAGACGCCCTCCGCCTTATTAGGTGTCACTCGATCCAAGAAAGCCTCCACCGATTCCTTTTCCTTAAAATACGGCTTAAAGTGCACCTTTATATATTGCAAATCAGGCCGTAAATATCGAGCATGGATGTTCTCCATCGCCACAATACTGTCACTAGGGATTTCTTGATACGTCGCAAGAACCGTTCTTCTCGTATCCATATAATCCGTATCGTTACTCGTCACGGCTTGATACGTGCTCAGCCCTATATTCATCACAACGGTCATCGCAAACAATGCGAGGAGAAACCGTCTCCATCGAACCCAATGAATGCCTTCTGTTTGGACGAACCAGCTCACGAGCGCTAGCGCAAACATAAACGTCGCTGGGCCAAGTAAACGAAAGTTAAATGGGTCAAACTGGGACGTCCATCGCATCCCTACAATTGCAATAAAATAGATCGTTCCAGCAAATAGGAAGAAGAGCGGTACATATCGTTTTCCAGGCAATTCCTTACTAAATAGTGCTTTTATAGAAGACCATCTTACAAACATCAAAAATGTTGCCAGCACAAGACTCGCACTCCACCATACATAGACTTCGCTACTAATCGATAACAAATTCCATTCTACAACGATTCCATTCCAAAGCATATCGAAAAACTCTGCAGTCGTTTCCGGGCGAGGAATCCGTTCCATTCCCGTCGCATTTCCGGTTTGCTGCAGGTTGTTCCAGAGATATCCGCCAGCCAGCAAAATAGGGATAGAACCAGAAATCCAGCAGACAAGCATGGGCTTCCACTTTTTCTGGAACAAATAATAGAACCCAAGCAATCCAACCATTCCCGCTCCTATTAAGCCGATATACCGCATCAAGAACAAGCATAAGCTAGCTAGACTGAGCTGGACGGCATACGAGCTCTTCTCTGTCTCATAGTAGCGAATCATGCCATAGACTAACCAAAGCATGCCGAATAAAAAAGGAACCTCTGACCACGTATAACTAAATATTTCCGTACACGTGCTAATCGTAAAAACGATCGATACAAAGAATGCCTTTTCCTTAAATAATAAATAAATAAGTAAGAAACATAACCCTAAAATCATGATGTTCACTAGCTTCGAAGAAACAAACACACCAAAACCACTAACGAACGAAACACCTGAAATCAATATGGAATAACCAACTGGCCAAGTCGCGAAATACGCACTCTCCTCCGGAATCAAATCGGTGGTTGTGAATCCATTTCCTTCTAATATATTGGTAGCTAGCTGTAAGTAGTGAGCGGAATCAGAAGATAAGTAGCCATCTGCATGTTCAAACGATTGAACAATAATAAACACACTATATAAAATAAATAACCCAATTAAGCTAATCATCGTGCTTTTTTTAGTCAAGCTGTGTCCACCCCCAAGCAGTGAAAATCCAGTACAGACAAGTACTGACGAGAAGACCTACGAGCAGTCCTCCGAGAACTTCTAGTTTCGTGTGACCCATTCGCTCTCGCATAATCTCTCGTTTTTCGTGATTGACTGTTAATAGATTTAAAACGCCAGCTTGTTTTCCGACCGCAATCCGAAGTCCCGTCGCATCAATGATGACTATCAATAAGAAGGCAACGCCGATTCCGAATGCAGGTGAAAACCAGCCTTCGCCCATCCCGACTAAGAGAACAGGACTGGAAACAGTAGCGGTGTGAGTGCTTGGAAATCCGCCGTTCCCAGTACGATGACGCGCGTCTTTTCCGAATCGTAAGTAATTGATTATAAACTTTAAACAACCAGATGTGAACCAACCAATCATCGGAGCTAGAAAGTAAGGCATAACGGAACCTCCTCAAAGTTGAAATTTCTTTCTCGTCTTTATAAAAACGAGTATGCCGAGTAATACGCCAAACCATAGGGTGACGAAGCGAATGAGTAAGGAGATGCTAACAGCTAAGCTCGACCCTACCCCGAAGTATAGGAGTAACCCAGTAATACTTCCTTCTGCAGCTCCTAATCCACCAGGGATCATGGAAACTGCGCCAGCGACCGTGCCAAGGCTAAACGTTAAGATACTGGCTAATAACGAAACAGGAAGCTCGAACGCTTGTAAAATGACATACAAGCTTAAACATTCTAAAAACCAGGCTGCAAAGCTTACAATAAGCGAAAAGCCTAGTATTTTTGTATGAACAAAGCTTAAGGAATGAGCATACATCGAATGTAGATTCTCTCTATACTTGGTTAAACGCTCTGGCTTCGTAACCCAATCAATAATTTGTTCCATCCATTTTTTTCGTGGCAGCATGATTAAAAACAGTACGACACCGATAATTAAAATGGAAAAGGGCAGAATGCCGAAAGGATACACGATAAGACCTAGGCCTACGAGCAAAGCCATCGCGATAATGTCCGTAAGTCGGTCGAAAAATACGATAGGAAGTGACTTCGCATATGGGGTACCCGCACGCTTTTGCAAAAAATACCCTTTGATGAGCTCGCCAGCTTTACCTGGCGTTATTGACATCATGAGTCCAATAAAGAAAATGGACGTATTGTCCTTAAGGCTAATCTTAATATCTGACCACTTTGTAAAGGCATGCCATTTCCACAGTCGTAATAGATAGCTACAGAAGGTCAAAACAAACGCCAGGAGCAAATATGATCCTGGCATCTCCTGTAGCTCGGAAACTATTTTCTTAAAGTCTGTAAACATGAGAAAGACCGCAATGACAACGATCCCTAATAGAATGCCGAAAATAAGCTTAGAAACTAAGTTTTTCGGTTGATATCCCTGTTCCTTCATTACAAGTTCATCCGTTTAAATAGTTTTTCAGGAATCAGCTTAATAACGAGCATAATAATTAGCCAGAACCAAGGGGTGTATAGTACATCCTTTTTCTTTTGGATGCCATCTGCAATATCTTTCCCTACTTTATCTGGATCCGCTAGAAGTGGTGAATCCTTCACAACGCCATATGTCATTTTCGTATCCACCATACCTGGCTTCACGGTCATGACTTGGACCCCTTTTTCATGAAGTCGATTTCGCAATCCTTCCATATAAGTAGAAAGTCCTGCTTTCGTTGAACCGTAAATATAGTTGCTCTTTCTTCCGCGGTCTCCAGCAACAGAAGAAACCGCACAAATAATGCCGTGTCGTTTCTTTTCAAAGTAATTCGCAGCAATGTTTAAAATCGATACGGCCGACGTATAGTTCACATCAATCATTTGGCGTGACGCTTCGAAATCTGTTTCCGCAACCTTTTGATCCGCCATAGCTCCGTACATAAGTAGGATTCCATCCAATCCGCCCGTTTCTTCTACTACGTTAGAAAAGAAGGCTTCATGATGGTCGAAGTCTAACGCATCAAATGGCTTTAGCTTCACGTCAATTTGGTGACGGATGGAAAGGTCACGTTTTAGCGTGTTTAAGTCTTCTGTATTTCTACTCGTTAAAATCAAATCATGTCCATTCTCCGCAAGCTTTTGAGCGGTAGATTGTGCAATTGAAGAAGTGGCACCAAGTATTAAAATCTTAGCCATGTCGTTCCCTCCTTTTAATCCGTAAGACCTAAACGACGAGACATAGAAGAAGAGAATCGATCGTTCGGGTCTACCTTTCTTTTTACTGTTAAAAATTCTTCCCATTTTGGATACATCTTGCGGAACGTGTCTTGTGGTAGGCTAGAATCCTTTGCTAAATAGACACGTCCACCGTGAGAGACGACGAGCTCGTCTAGCTCTCGTAAAAATGGGAATAAAGAATCATCTTTAAGCGGAATATCTAATGCAAGCGTGTATCCTTCCATCGGAAAGGATAACAATCCATCGTTTGCTGGGCCCGAGCTTTTTAATACAGCTAAAAAGGAAGCTGTTTTTTTCTTGCTCAGCATCTCCAGCATTTTCGTAATGCCTGCTTTAGGATTTTCGTTTTTTGGAAAAACCGCTTGATATTGAACAAACCCTTTCTTTCCATATAGCTTGTTCCAATCATTAATGGAATCGAGTGGATGGAAGAAGGAGCTTTGCTCCACGATTTTATCGGCATCTTTATTCACGGTATAATACAATTCATTAAAGGCGGCAATCGACCAATGATTTAATACGAAAGATGGTGCATGTATCGGCATAGTCGCCTTTAATTTATTTGCTGGCTTTAATGGCTCCATAATAGATGCTGGAAGGTCCTCACGTTTTGCATGATCTCCTCGCATCAATACAGATCGTCCTAAGGAATCTCCAGATGCTAAGCAATCAATCCAAGCAACGGAATATTTATAGTCGTCATCGTGTGCGATGAACTTTTCAAACGCTTCATCAATGTTACGAGCACGTTCATATGTCACATCTATGTAAGCAGATTCTACACGTATAAGCTGAAACGTTGCGGTTAGAATAATGCCAGTTAACCCAATTCCTCCAACTGTCGCCCAGAAAACATCCGCATTTTCCTCGCGACTACAAAGCAGTACTTCTCCGTTCGCTGTTAGAAGCTCGAAGGATTGCACATACTCAGAGAACGTCCCATCCTTGTGAAGGTTTTTCCCGTGTACGTCGTTCGCGATTGCTCCACCTACTGTGACAAACTTTGTGCCAGGTGTGACTGGTAAATAAAATCCTCTCGGTAAGAACACATCGATAATTTCCTCTAATAGAACGCCAGATTCGCACGTCAGCATTCCTGTTTCTTCATTAAAATCAAGGAAATGGTTAAAACGATCCATTCGTATTACATTTCCACCTTTATTTAATGCAGTGTCTCCATAGCTTCGTCCGACACCGTATGAAATAAAGGACCCATCACGTTCGGATAGGAGGGTTTGAAGTTCTTTTATCATTTCAGGGCGATATACATAACAGGATTCAACCGGATACTGTCCCCAACCGGACAAGGCTTGTTTGACTGGCTTAGACAACATAATCGCTTCCTTTCTACTATTCAAAAATCGTAAAAATAAGAACAACAGCTATCGCATATAACAGGACGGTGATCAGAATATGCTTGTCCTCAAATAAAAGCTTTTCTGGTGCTCCGCCTTTTCCTTTTACGTGTACAAGATACAGATACCGGAACATTCCGTAAATCACAAATGGAATCGTCCACATTAAGTGAACGGTATTTCCGGAAGTAAACGTAAAAACCGCATAGCTGACAATCGTGGATGCGGTCACGATACTCGTCATTTGATCGAGCAACGGAAGCGTGTAATCTCCTAGCACCTTGCGATGGGAGTTCGAGCTATACTCGAGTGCTAATGAAAGCTCGTGACGTCTTTTCCCAATGGCTAAAAATAAAGAAAGTAACATGATACATAATAAAAACCACGGTGTAAATGGGACTTCAATGATGACGGCACCACTAATGGCCCGGAGTACAAACCCCGCGGCTATAATCATGATATCTATAATCACAACATGCTTTAACCAGATACTATAGAGCACATTCATGGTGAAGTAAATAAGCACAATCGCAAAGAATAATTTATTTACTAGAAACGAACTAAGCAATCCGGTAAAAAGCAAGATACCTCCGGTGAGAAGGGCAATCGAAACAGGTAAGGCACCCGAAGCCATCGGTCGATGTTTTTTTTCAGGATGATGTCGATCTGCTTCTCGATCTCGATAATCATTTAATATGTAAATACTACTTGCGGTAAAACAAAACACGATGAATCCAAAGATAGATTGACCGAGTGCTTCTATATGATAAAACTCAAATGAAAACAAAAGGGCCGCAAATACGAGGAAGTTTTTTACCCACTGCCTGGGGCGCAATTGCTTCCATAATGCTGTTAGTATTGAATGCCTGTACAATTTTATTCCTCCAAGCGAAAATATCAACTCATTATAGCACAAATTATAGCATAAAAAGTCGAGATAGATGACATTTATGTGAAGCTTATCACAATTTCTATTTTAAACGGGAGGATTCCCCACTAGAAACGACATCATAATCCATCTCTGTTCGGTTATGCTAAGTTCGACAAAAAGAAGAAGTAATCTTCGGCATGCGATTATTTCTGTGAAAAATCGATATATTTTCCCTTGCAAAAATAGGAGTTAAATGTATATGCTAATACCGTAACTTTTTAAACAGTAATTATAAAATCGTTGGAGTTGAACATGCATGAACAACCAGAGAAATTTTTTTCTTTTTATTATAGCTACGATAGCGGTTCTTGGAGTTGGATTGATTCTTCCATCGCCTCTATCTTTAGGGATTAGCGTTGTCTATTTCGCAGTAATCGCTTGGTTGCAGCCAAAGTGGGTTGTTCCTTTGTTGATTCTTTATTATCCTCTACGCCCTTTTCTTGTTGAGATTAATGATGGTCTAAAGCTCGCTGGGGATATAGCGATTATCGTCTTAGTAGCTAGGGTGATATGGACATCATGGATTGAAAAGGACTGGAAGTCAATTTTTCAGCTAGAAATATATGAATGGGCCTATCTTTTGTTTTGTGTGCTCGGAGCTATTTCCGCATTTTTAACAGGGGTGTCGCCGACAGCGATCATCTTCCAATTGCGTAAGTTCCTTATGATGTATTTGTTGTTTTATGGATTGAAGCGTCTCGCGTGGACTCGAGAGGATATCATTACGATAGCGAAAGTTGTTATTGGAGTAGGGATCTTACTCAGCTTGCACGGGTTCATTGAATTATTATCACAGCGTCAGTGGCTTTTACCACAAACGTGGAAGGAAGGCTATGTTTCTCCAACGAATGCGAACCGGATTTATGGATTAATTGGAAATCCTAACTCGCTTGGGTTATACATGGTGATTGCGATTATTGCATCTCTCATGCTGTTAAGAGAGTCTGCAAAGAAACTCTATTTCTTCCCGCTTACCTTGTTTATCGGAATACTTTTACTAACGTATTCTCGAGGAACGTGGATTGGAATTGTGGTGGCAGGAGCATTGTTTGTCTTCTTAAGCCGTAATTGGAAAGTGGTGAAGCAGATTGTCATTGCAGCGGTAGCTGGATATTTGATTGTTTTCTTACCAATTAGCTCTTTACATGGGTGGATTGCTTCTGGACCAAACGGAATCAACCTATCGGAAAATGGTGGAGACGGTGGGGGTGGAATAGGAGATCGTTTTTCTTCCTCCTTTGATGAGGAGCAGGTAGCGCGAAGCTCGGAAAGCGGACGTCTATTCTTTATTGAAAAAGGCTTTGAAGTATTTATGGATCACCCGATTATCGGAACGGGCTTTGGTACATTCGGAGATTCGGCAGCACTTGTTTATTCTTCTCCTATTTATGAGGATTACGGACTTGCTGGTATCTATGATTATAAGGGGAAGGATTTTTACTCCGATAACCAATACATTCAAATCATAGCGCAAACCGGTGCCATTGGGGTGGTGCTATTTGCCGTATTTCTATTAAATATGGTATATCGAATATGGACGATTCGACAAACACATCCAGCTCAGGTACACGTGTTCGTTTCGCTCTGGTTATTTATCTGCATGGTAGGAGTTGTGTATAATATTTGGGAAAACCAAGTATTCCCGATGTTCTTCTTTGCACTCTTAGCTTGGATGGAAACAATCAAACATGGACGAACTAAGACGGTGCCAGGCACCAACTAAGAAAGGAAGTATTTCTGATGGAAAAAATATGTGTTATTGGTCTTGGATATATAGGATTACCAACCTCTATTATGTTCGCGAAGCATGGCTTCCAAGTACATGGAATGGACGTGAACGCAACGGTAGTAGAAAAGCTACAAAAACAAGAGCTTCATATTGAAGAACCAGGCTTACAAGAAGCGTTAGATGAAGTGATGAATGCTGGACGTTTAACAGTTTCCACACAACCGGTTGAAGCGGATGTGTTTATTATCGCGGTGCCTTCACCGATTACGACGGATAAAAAAGCGAATCTAGATTATGTACGTTCTGGAACAGAGAGTATCGTACCATTCGTGAAAAAAGGAAATCTTGTCATTTTAGAATCTACTGTACCACCACGTACAGTAGAAGATGTGATGATGCCAATCTTGGAAAGCACAGGATTAGATTTGGAGAAGGATATTTTTATTTCTCACTCTCCGGAGCGGGTTATTCCGGGTAAAATCTTCCAAGAGCTAGAATCAAATGACCGCATTGTCGGTGGGATTAACCAAGAATCAAGTGAGCGTACGAAGAAGCTATACAAATCGTTCGTAAAAGGGGAAATCCATATCACAGATGCGACGACAGCCGAAATGGTAAAGGTAATCGAAAACACGTATCGTGATGTGAATATCGCGTTTGCAAATGAATTAGCAAAAATTAGTGAACAAATCGGTGTCAACGCATGGGAAGCAATCAAGCTTGCGAACTATCACCCACGTGTAAATATTCACCAACCAGGACCTGGGGTAGGGGGGCACTGTATCGCCGTAGACCCATGGTTCTTAGCAGAGCTACAACCTTCTATTGCGCAAATGATTACATTAGCTCGTAATACGAATGACGATATGCCAGCATATACAGTGAATCGTATTCAAGAAATCGTGGCAGAGCATAAGCTAGACGCACCAAAAGTAGCGCTGTTAGGTCTTTCCTTCAAAGGAAATGTAGATGATATGCGGGAAAGCCCTTCTCTGCACATTGTGGACCAAATGAAAGAGAAGAATATTAACTATACGGTTTATGATCCACATATTAAAGATATTCGTTTAGATCAACAGGTTTTATCCTTAGACGAAGCAATTCAGGATGCTGATATTATCGTGATTTTAACGGATCACAACGTGTTCAAAACGTACAATCCGAGTGAAGTAGGACAAGCAGTGAATACAAAAATTATCTTCGATACGAAAAACTGTATCGATGAAATGGAATGGCGCCAAGCGGGATTTGATTACGTACGTCTTGGAGATGCCAAGAATAGGTGATTTCTGTGAAGGAAACAATTTTAGGGGTTCATGTATCGAATGAAACCTATGATAGTATAAAAAAACAGCTATTCCAGCATATGGAGGACAACAAGCAATCATTTATCGTTGCAGTAAATCCAGAAAAGATAATCAAAGCTTCCCAAGATAGCAGTCTGAAAGAATTGATTAATGGAGCGGACTATCAAATTCCTGATGGGGTAGGAGTGTTAATTGCTTCCAAATTACAGGGCGGTTCCATTACGAATCGCATAACGGGTATCGATTTAATGAACGTACTCATAGAGGAAGCGTCCATCCGTGCGAAGAAGGTCTTCTTTTACGGTGGAAAACCGGGAATAGCGGAAGCGGCAAAACAAAAATTGCTTGAGAAATATCCAAGCCTTATCGTGAGCGGAGTGATGGACGGCTACGTGAAGGACAACCAGCAGATTATCGATACGATTAATGCAGCGGATCCAGATATCCTATTTGTCGCTCTCGGCAGTCCGAAGCAAGAAGAATGGATACGAGACAATCGCAGCAAGCTGAACGTGTCCGTATTCCAAGGAGTTGGTGGATCGTTTGACGTATTCGCCGGTAATATTAAACGAGCACCAGCATTTTTCCGGCGCTTTGGATTAGAATGGCTGTATCGTTTATTAAAGGAACCGTGGCGATTAAAGCGTCAGCTGGCTTTGCCAAAATTTTTACTAAAAGTAATAACGACAGGTCGAAAGTAAAACACGACATGGGAAGAAAATACTCTATAGAGTTAAGCATCTATAGAGTATTTTTCAAATAACAGAAATAGGATTATACCTATTTACTTGAACAAAGGATGGACATGCCTATGAAGATTGGGATTGTCGGAAACTACGGCAATAATAATAATGGAGACGAAGCCATATTATTAGGAATCTTAGTCCAGCTCGAAACGTATTACAAAGTAAAGCGTTCGGACATTACCGTATTCTCCAATCAACCAGAACAAACGAAGACGAGATATGGAGTAGAGGCGAACCCTCTCTACTATAAAAAAGGAAACAAATATCAAACGTTACTCACTACGATGAGTAAAAATTACCCCGTTGTTCGTAAGCTAGACCTGCTCATCATCGGTGGTGGTGGGATCTTAATGGACTTATATGGAACCGAAGCCTTTTTATTTGGAATGTATGGCTGGTTAGGAAAGCTAGGCAGAACACCAGTCGCAATCTATGGCGTAGGTGCAGGTCCTATTCTTACGAAGCAAGGAAGTATCGTACTTAAGTCATTAGCCCATCTTGCCAAACTTGTGACAGTAAGAGATGGGGAATCCGAACGACTGCTTCAATCGATTGGAGTAACGAGCCCGATTCATGTGATCGGTGACCCAGCGTTTTATGTGCCAAAGCCAGAAAATGTGCAGAAAAATGAGCGTCCTCTTCAAATTGGAGTGACCGCTGTTCCGTATTATCACGGCAGCTATTGGCCAGAAGAAAAGCTGGAGCTCTATGAGGATTATATAGAGGGAATGGCTCGCAATCTGGATGAGCTGCTAGACAAGCATCCAGACGCCCAAATCAACTTTTTTGCCACGAAGTATCCGCAAGATTTAGAGGTAACAAAGGATATTAAGCAACGAATGAAAGCACAGGATAGATGTTACGTCCACGATCAAGAATTGCTTCCAGAGGATATTGTGGCGTTTACGGCGAAGCAAGATGTCGTCATCGGAACGAGACTACATTCCTTAATTCTTTCGTTAGTATCTGGTACACCAGTTATGGCGATTGGCTATCACCATAAAGTGAAGGACTTCATGGATATGATTGGCTATGGAGAGAATGCAATTGCGATTGAAGAATTGAATAAGCAAACCGTCTTTTTCGAAGAACGCTTTGCGAAAATGGAACAAAACTGGTCCAAGGAATTACACGCATTCCAAGCCACAGGAGAAGATCTCCGAGAACGAGCGATTATGGGAATGCGTCTTATCGATACGACCATTGTAAAAAAATAGTCGGAGCTTATTGCTCCGGCTTTTTTGTTTGGTGGTGGGTGGTAATAGATATGGCGCGGGCGATAATAACAGCCTTGCGGACGTTAATAAATTTAGGGGGAAATAATTGCCGTGAACGTTAATAAATAACGGAACTGCGTTAATTAACCCGATTCGGACGTTAATAATCTCTATTTGAACGTTCATAAATCGACAACGAAGGATAAAACCCCCGCCGCCCTAAACTCATCAACTCTAATCTAAAACCTTCCACCCATATGCCAATCTATCTACCGAAATCTAGTAATTTGTAATCAAATGTCATTCGAATTTAATAATATTGAAAATACTATAGAATCTTTGAATCCGACATGCTATTCTATTTTTAGACACAATAAATAGGGGTTTTTATATGAAAAAATGGCGAATTTTAGTTTCTTTATGTTTCAGTTTACTAGTTTTATTCATTGTAGCTCCAAAAGTCGCGCATGCAGACACTGCAAAAGTTGCTACTACGAAGTCTTGGACGGTTGAGTTCAACACGGAAATGTCTTCTGCATCGATTAACAATAGTACTATTTACGTTCTTGATGCAAACGGTGCAAAGCAGGCAACAACCGTTAGCTTGAGCAGTGACAAAAAGAAAGCAATCGTCAAGCCTCCTTCATCGGGGTACAAGCCTGGTCAAACCTACACGCTCGTCGTAACGGATAATCTTTATTCCATCAAAAACAATCCAATCAAACAAGCTTATTCCAAAACGTTCACGATTGAAGAAGTACCAACGACACCACCAGTTGGGTACGGTACGGTCACTGCGGACGTGCTGAACGTTCGTAGTGGACCTGGTACAAGCTACTCGCGGATAGGTCAGTTAACAGATGGAAAGATTGTAGCAGTTTATGAGATTTCCGGAGATTGGGCAACGATTGATTACAATGGCACAGTGGGCTATGTTCACAAGACCTATATTAAAATCCAAAATCCTGCTGGCACGAATTCGATTGAAGGAAGAAGAATTGTCATTGATGCCGGACACGGTGGGAAGGATCCAGGTGCATCGGCAAAAGGGACAGAGGAAGCGGATATTGTTCTCGATGTAGCATTAAGAGTACAGCGTAAGCTTAGTGTATTAGGAGCCGTTCCAATTCTAACAAGGTCAACGGATGAATTTCTAGAACTCTACGAACGAGTCCAATTAGCAGAGGATAAGCATGGAGACATCTTTATCAGTATTCACGTCAACGCAGCAACGGCAGCCGCAACAGGAGCAGAAGCTTTTTATTACAAAGGAAAAGCAGCCAATGAGCAAGAGAGCTACCAGCTTGCTAGAAGTATTTTAGATGAAATTGTAGATCGAGCAAACATGGTGGATCGTGGCGTCAAACATGGCGATTTACACGTTATTCGTGAAAACCCATTACCAGCTACACTAATCGAACTGGGGTTTATTACGAATAGCTCTGATTATAAGAAGCTAACATCTGCTACCTACCGAGATATCTACGCAGAAGCAATTGTAGAAGGAATTAAAAAATACTATCAGCAGTAAGCAAATCTCGTTCTCTTACTTAATAGAAACCAATACTACTAGATAGGAGATAGTAACTAATGAAGAAAAAGGTACTTTTAATCATGTTAGTGGTCCTCCTATCCTCTATAGGGGCTCTGCAGCGCAACGTGAATGTAGAAGCCGAAGTGACCACAGAAACATGGGACAAGGCGTACGCCGTTTCCCAAGATAAAGTGTGGAATGTAGCGTTTAACACAAAGATGAGTCCAAGCTCGTTCACATCGGATACCGTGTATGTGATGAACAATTCGACCAAATCCAAACATCCGGTCACGTTTTCTCTTTCCTCGGATGGAAAAGTGTTAAGCGTAAAACCAACAAAGCCGTACACGATGCACCAGGAATATACGCTACATGTGGATCAAAAGGTTGCATCTTCGCTAAATCGTACGATGATAAAATCTATTGAACTCCCATTCTTAATATCCAACAAATACGTGATTACAGATTTCAATGGCAAAGCCTTAAAATCTTACAACGATTTGGACACCGCCATTGCCAATGCAGCAACGGACAATACACAGATGATTCAGCTAGACGGAACTACTGTCTGGATTCAAAGCGGGATTGCCAGAACAAAAGCATATACGCTCATCTATGATTCGCCAACCTTGCAAAAGAATATCACCTATGTATCTGGTGAATCGGAATTACAGTATGTTAAGTCATACGGGGAGATCCTTCAAATTAAAGTAGCAGGGAAAACCGGTTACGTAGAAGCAGACAAAGTAAATTTGATTCCATATAAGCTTGCTACTGGAAAACGTTCCTACTATAAAAATGTAGACGGAGACTTATACCACTATATTTATACAAGCAGTGGATTTGGCGTTTACAAATATGGTGCGGCACCAGCAAATATGGCAAATGGAGCCATCGCATATAGCTGGGACGGAAAAACATTTAACGGACAAACTGCCTTCTTCTTAAACCAAAGAGATTTAAGAACACCATCCAGTGTAACGGCTGCAGAATTGGACAATTACATCAAAGCAAATAAAGCGGATAGTCCAATGATCGGCTTAGGAAAAACCTTTATTGAGATGGAAAAGCAATACAACGTGAATGCGGTTTACTTGATGGCACATGCGATTCATGAAAGTGCATGGGGAATGAGTAAAATCGCACGGGAGAAAAACAATCTGTATGGTATCAATGCTACGGATAGTAATCCATATGGCAATGCCGACACTTATAAGTCTTATGAAGGTTCTGTGATGTATGCAGCCAAATACATTTCAGATAAATATTTAACATCCGGTACATGGCAATATAATGGGAGATTCCTAGGAAACAAAGCGGAGGGGATGAACGTTCGCTATGCGAGTGATCCATTCTGGGGCCAAAAGATTGCGGGACATATGTACCGTGCAGAGCAATGGATAAAAGCAAACAGGTAGAAGGCATACAACATGAACAAACAATTTGCGAAAGATGGGAGACCTGCTCGAATGAAAAAACTAGGATTGCTGCTCGCCCTTCTCGTTCTGTTTTCCGTCATGGTTGCATGTAAGTCGGAAGAAAAGCACGTTTCGGAAGCGGTAGAGAAAAAACAAACAGAGGTCCTTGAGAAGCCAGAAGTCGTTTATTCAGCAGAAGAAGTAGAAGTAACCCCAGAATCCAGTTCTGAAAGCAAGGAAGACGAAACAGAGAAAACGAGTGAAAGCAACACAACAGATGGTTCTCAAGCAGAACAATCTAAAAAGGAATCAGCCAGAGGAAAAACAGCCTCTGTAGATAAGAAGCCTTCCTTAACCGATGAGTTAACCTATAGCGTGAATTTACGTAATGGATTAATGAGCCATCAACGGATTGTGGAAGTGAAGCTAAAAGCGAAGGACCCTTCGAAATACCAGGTAACAGCGTTAGGCGTTAGCCTAGAATATCGTAAAAATGTCGATTTATTTGTTGGATTAGTAGAATCCACAGATGCTGAGAAAATAACGAAGTCTATCAAAGTAGTCCAAAATGGATAGCAGCATAAGAGAAGGAGGATCATTATGAAGAAGAGATGGTCGCTTATGACCGTATTAGTAGGATTGATACTACTCGTTGGATTAAGTGTCAATGGCAGTTCTATAGAAGCTTCTGATTCAACAGAAGCGTACGTAATAAAAGTAGCAGATAAGTTTTACTCCTATGAATCTAAGAAGCTGAATCAATCATTCTTAAACAGTATTTATGGAGGAAACGACACGCTTTACCAAGATTTCAAATCGAAAATGAGCGCTGGAGAGCCACATGCCATTTCTAATGTGAATGGCGCATACATCAGCTACTCCGCGATTTCATCCGAGTTTACCCAACAACAAACCAATTTTTCTTTAGATAGCTATTTAGTATCAAGCAGTGCTGTACGTGCCAGCATGCCGAACCAAATTACAGGTGTAACGATAAACTCATCTGGCAACCTACAAACCTTCAATATTGAAGTAGATAATGGCATTGTTCCGGAAGTCATAAATATTTATTAAAGGCAAGAGGATACACCCAAATAAGATTAGGGGATGAATTGAAATGAAGATCAGTCAGCGAATTTTGAGTTATGCAACAATCGTTTTAATGGTGCTTTCCCCACAGCTTGTCTTTGCGGAAACAGGTTCTGACATCACGAAGAAGAGCCAGGACGTTTCGAGCAGTGCGAGTAGACCATCCATCGCGGAGAAGAAAAGAGAAATTCTACAAGGAGAGCCTGTGGCCGAGCAAGATGTAAAGGATCGTGAAATTCTCCTAAAAGTTAAGGACGGGCAATCCTTTGATTCTCAAACGCTAGGATTATTGGATCGAGAAGTTTCGGAAACGATGAAGAAAAACGGGTTTCAGCTTGTACAAGTTCCAGAAGGGATGGATTACAAGCGAACTTTAGAGCAATTAAATAAACAATCTAGTATTGCACTTGCAGAACCAAACTATGAAAGACAAGTAGAAGCAACTATTTCGGATCCTTTCTACAATCAGCAATGGCACCTGCCTCGTATTCAGCTTCCAACAGCTTGGGATACGACGAAAGGTTCCACGAATGTAACGATAGCAGTGTTAGATACAGGTGTAAATGCGTCACACGAAGACCTTGCCGGTAGAATCCTTCCGGGATATGACTTTGTGAACACCGATTCTAATCCTGCAGACGATAATGGACACGGTACGATGGTATCCGGTATTATCGCGGCCAACTCTAACTCCATTGGTGTAGCTGGGGTAGACCAAAACGCGAAGATCCTCCCAGTAAAAGTAGCCGGTAGTGATGGGAAGCTGTCTGTGTACGATACAACAGATGGAATTTATTACGCGATGGAACAAGGTGCCGATATCATCAATATGAGCTACGGCTCTTACCAAGATAGTACATTAGAAGAAACAGCAATCTGGGATGCGTATGAGGCAGGAATTGTTCTCATTGCTTCAGCTGGGAACGATGACAAATCAGACTGGTCTTACCCAGCTTCCTATGCACCGGTCATTTCCGTTGCAGCAACAGATCAAGCCGATAATGCTGCATCCTTTTCAAACTATGGATACATGGTAGATATTACAGCTCCGGGTACCAGTATTGCGAGTACCCACTATAACGGGGCATATGCAGCTGGAGATGGAACGTCCTTCTCTGCTCCAATCGTTAGTGGAATTGCAGGATTGCTTTTAGCGAAGCATCCAGACTGGACACCTTTACAAGTCGAATGGGCATTAGAAGCGAGCGCAGATAGCTTAGATGGCTCCGAATGGAACGGATTCGATGGTTTCGGACTTGTAAATGCTAACCAAGCACTACAACAAACACTTCCTTCTCTTGCAAACGATGCTAGTGATAGGATGAGTGGAGCAAAAAGATTAACGAATCAACTGGCAACAACAGAACAATTTGAAACACCATTGGATCAGGATTGGTTTACGTTCACTGTCAACCAACCATCTACCATTTCCATTCAAATTTCCAATGCAGCTCCACACATTGATTTTGTCGCAGCATTGGAGCGTTATTCTGATAGTACACTGACGGATTCTATCGATTTAGACGATACATCCGAAGGAATGGACGAATATATGCAAGTGGAAGTTGCGGCAGGCACCTACTATTTAAGGGTAGAGGATTATTATTTGCACTGGTCCAACCAACCATATGAAGTGCTATTACATGTAGAAAATCAAAACGCGGTTTCGGTATTTTCAGATGTGACGCTTTATCAAACCGAAATCGAGTATTTAGCAGAACATGGAATTATTAAAGGCTATTCCGATGGAACCTTTAAGCCGAGAAATAATGTAACAAGATTACAAGCCGTCCAAATGATTCTCAATCAACTAGGAATAGATCCAGAAACAACACCAGCTCCGAACCCAGGATTTACGGACGTGAACGAATCAAGCTATGGCTATAAAGCAGTCGCTGTCGCTTATGACATGGGGATTATTAAAGGAAAAGGAGATGTTTTCGATCGCGGAGGTAGCTTAACAAGAAGTCAGATGGCAGCAATTCTGGTCAATACGTACGATTTAGTCGGAAATGGAACGACCTACTTTACGGATGTGCCAAAAACGGCTGCTAGCTATCCAGCGATTGATGCAATTATTTCCAACCAAATAGCCAGAGGCTATTCCGATCAAACCTTTAAACCAAATGATAAGATTACTAGACAGCACTTCTCGGTATTTCTATATAACTATTTGACGAAATAGATAGGAGGAATCGAACTAGTGAAACAAATAAAAGGTAAAAAGCTTATGACAAGTCTATTAGCAGCAGCCCTTACAACAACGCTTCTCACAACACCTGTTTTCGCAAAGGAATTTACAGATATAGATCGCGGTGCGTCGCACTACGATTCCGTAACGGCACTATATGATGCTGGAATTGTATCTGGTTATACAGATGGAACCTTTGGTGTGAATGACAAGCTACAGAGAAGACATGGTGCTGCACTATTTGCAAAATCGCTTAGCTTGCCAGTACCAAGTGATGTATCTGCAGTATTAAAAGAATACTATGTAGACGTACCATCCAATGATCCATATGCAAGTATCATCGCAACCGTAACACCATCTATCTTTAAAGGTAGTAATGGAATCTTTGGAGCAACACAAGCTCTGACAAGAGAACAAATGGCAACAACGATTGTAAAAGCTATCGGGTTAACCGATAATGGAACAAATCCAGGCATTAATCTAAGTAACGTAAGTGCTTCTCACAAAGCGAATGTAAAAATTCTTGCGCAATATGGGATTACAAATCAGTTTAGCAACTTTAGCCCTGGCGACTCTGTAACACGCGGACAGTTCGCTACCTTTTTACAAAAGGCTTTAAATGCAAAAGTATCTCCTAGCATCGCATTAGAAGATGGCTTCTTCGCATTTAACAAGCTTGCAAAGGTAACACTACAAGTTAGCAACCCAGCCGATTACAAAGTATATGCAGAAGGCGATCCACTCGAATATAAAAACGGAGCATTTGTTGGAGTAGTAGAAACAACATCCTTGCAAGAAGTGAAAAATAGTTTGCTAGTTATTAAGAAATAAGAAGTAGAAGGACTAGCCGGGTAAGCTGGCTGGTCTTCTTTTTGTGTGACACCATTCGACAAGAACAAGAAAAATGGACTAATTACTGGAAATACATTGTTTAAAAAGATTGAGTCATAAGAATGAAACGCTGACATATATTGTATAGGCGTTGTAAGAAAACTATACTAACTATGGTAAATATTACTTAGGTACAATTTTACGTGTATGTCTTGTTATCAAAGGAATAATCTAGTATTATTTATTCATAGCCTAGTTGGCTAAGAAATTCATACATAGTAATCCAGCACTTAATTCTATTATTCTAATTTTTCCAATTTTATAATGAAAAAGTTGGAAAAGTAGTTGACAAATATTGTCGCAATTAACTATACTATGATATGAACCAAATAACCACTAGGGGAAGTGCTATTTTCCAAGGCTACTCATAAACTAGTTTGCTGAGGGATAGTGTAATAAATTTATAGTTTTAAAACTAAGGGAGGAATTTTTTAATGTCTAAGAAACTACGCAAGATTTCAGTTTCAACTTTAGCAGCGACTGCAGCAGTAGCTTCCGTTGCACCAGCAGTATCTGCAGACACAGTGGATTTCACTGATCTTAAACCAGGAGATTCTCACTACGAAGCGGTTCAAGCATTAGTAGCTGACGGAATCATCCAAGGTTATACTGATGGAACATTCAAACCAAACCTAGAGCTTACTCGCCCACAAGCAGCAGTATTGCTTGTTAAAGCACAAGGTCTAGAACCACTAACAGGTGATGAGCTTAAAGCTAACCTATTTAGTGATGTAGATGCTGACTACGTGTATGCTGGATACATAGCAGCAGCTAAAAAAGCTGGATTCTTCAAAGGTAACGCAGACAATGAGTTCGGTGTTACTAAAAATCTATCTCGTGAGCAAATGGCTTCTGTACTAGTAAACACACTAGGACTTGAAGTAACTAACGAAGCTGACATCAACCTTAGCAATGTTAGTGCAACTCACAAAAACAGCGTACAAGCATTAGCGGATAACGGAATCACTAACCAACTTTCTGATTTCCGTCCTGGTGAAGATGTAACTCGTGGACAATTCGCTACTTTCTTAAAAGGATCACTTGATGCAGTATCACCTGCTGTAGTATCAAGTGTGAAAGCTTTAAATGAAAAAACTTTAGAAGTTACAGGAACTGGCTTAAAATCACTTAAAGCTGAAGATGTAACTCTTTCTGGGAATGTTGTTGCATCTATCGATGCTAACGCAGCTGGAACAAGCGCAACAGTAACATTCCAAAATGGTTTCCCACAAGATACAGAACAAACTGTTAAGATTGGCGACAAAGAATTCAAATTTACTTATTCTTTCTCAGTAGATAGCGTTTCTCTTGATGAGAAAACTTTCGATGATGATACAGTAGGTCAAGTATTATCATTCAAAGTAAATGGTCTACAAGCTGACACTGAATACCTTCGCCAAGCTGGCTATACTGTAAACTATGTAGCTGTTGATAACACAGGTACAGCTGCGACTGATTTCTTTAAAGGAACTAATCCTTCTACTTCATCTACTGGTTTACTAAACGATGAAATTACAGTTGGAAATTACACAGTAGAAATTCAGGTATTAAAAGATGGAAAAGTAGTAGTTTCTGATGAAAAAACTATTTCAATTTCTGATTTAGAATCAACTACAACTGCGGTAGATTCTGTTGAATTAACAACTGGTGCTGGTGTTGTATTAAATAGTACAACTCTTGTAACTGGTGAAACTGCAGATGTTACTGAAGTAATTGGTGATGCTGCTGGAAAGAATGATGTTGAACTACCAACCGGATCTGTGGTGTTAAGTTCTTCAAATCCATCAGTAGTATCTGTTAACAACCAAACACTAACAGCTAACGTTGCTGGAACAGCAAAAGTAACTGTTAAAGTTGGTAATGCAACTAAAGAAATTTCTGTAACTGTTGCAAGCGATGCTCGTACTGTTGCAAAAGTAACTCCAAGCGAATCTACTGTAAAAGTAGTAGATACTCAAACTCGTACTATTGACGTAGATGCTGTTGACCAATATGGAGATCCAATCCAATTGCAAGCTGCTGATATTACTGAAGATCTTCCTGAAAATGCTTCTTCACAAGACCTTGTTATTGCTGGTGATTTAATTACAACTTTAACTGGTTCTACTTCTACTGGCTACACTATTCAAGGTGATCAAGTAGGAAATGGAACTATCTTGTTTAAAGATGCAAATGATAAAGTAGTAGGTCAAGTTGCTGTGCAAGTAACTGACGTGAACAATGTTGGTTCAACAAAAGTAGAGCATACAATTGCTTCATCTTCTGTAGATTATTCATTAGCAGTTGGTGACATTGAAAGCTACCAAGTATCTAAATTCAACACAAATGGTTTCTACAATGGAGCAGAGACTCTAACTACTACTGCACCTGCTGCAACTGGAACATTACTAGTTGAGGCTGCTGATAATACTGTAGCTTCAGTGACTCTTGCGGCATCTGGTACTTCAGTAGATGTTGAAGGTCTTAAAGCTGGTAAAACTGATATCGTTATTAAAGATTCAACTGGATTAGTAAAACACAAATTTACTGTAACTGTATCTGCTTCACAAGTTGCATTAACTAAAGTTAACTTCAAGTCAACAGCTACTGTTGATTATGTAGGTAAAACAGTAAGTGTATCTGATATCTTAGATGTTCGTACTGATGGAGCAAATGATCCAATTGTTTACGGTGTTGAGCATAACGCTAACACAATCGACAAAGTACGCCTAGAAGATACTGCACCAGCTCTGCCATTGCTATACATTGACTCTAATGCTGATGGAGCATATGTTGCAGCTGATGATATCCTATTAGGTGCTGTTACGGCTGAAGTATTAACTGGAGCAACTGGTACTAATCTACAAGCATTAGGTGGTACTAACATTGATTTAATTCCTGGTTCATACACTACTGCAGCTAACGATAAAGGTACAATCTTATTCAGAGTTCTAGTAGATGGTAGCGATGCTAACACTACTTATGAAACAAACGAAGCTGTTGCAACTACAACTCTTAACGTTAACGTTAAGTAATTAATACTTTTAAAAAAATCCGTAGAGATTAATCTCTACGGATTTTTATTTTGTTTATTAGCTCTATAATATGGGCTCTATAATATTTGTTGGGGTTCAGGTGAAATTCTGAAAAATAAAACACACGCAACCAATACATTCTTATATACTTGAATTGTCGAGAAACAAGAAAAAGAATGGGTTGCGTGTAAATGAATTTTACCATGAATATGCTAGGATTTATCGTAGAAATGGAGCGTAAACCGCATGTATGTCCGTGTTGTGGAGAGGAAACAGAACGAATAAATTATTACCGACATCAAAAAATAAAACATCTAAAATGCTTTGAGTGAATGTCTCAAATATGGTACAAACGTCGTCGTTATGTCTGTATTTCATGTGGAAAACGGTTTTCGGAGTAAAATAACATAGTGGATCGTTATCAACGCTTTTCCGTGGAATGGAATCAACCTGTATCCATCCGTTCCATCAATGAGAAAACCTTCAAAAAGGAAGGAGAAACTTACGGCACTTCCGCATTAACTGTAGTCAGACGGTTTGATCAACTAGCTGAGACCCAAAATAAATAGGTAGACTTCCTTCCTGCCGTTATTGCGATGGACGAATAGCAGGGAAGTATCAATGAATCATTCGAATGGAATCACAAAGCAGCCCCTAGATTTCCTCCCTAACCCTAAATAAGAAAACAATCAAACACTATCTTGCACAACATGGTCATCAGGTAGAAATCGTAATCATGGATATGAGTCCGGCCTTTAAGCTAGCTGTACAAGTGCGCTGGGAAAACCAATTATTATTGCGGGTCGATTTCATTTTTGTCGCTATATTTATTGCGGATTGGATCGTGTGAGAATACGAGTCCAACAAACCTTCCATGATTGTGATCGTATGAAGTGTAAACGAATGAAGCACGTCTTTCATGAAGCGAAAGGTGAATTAAAAAAAGAGAGTTATGGTATTTAAGAAAGAAACTTAAGTATGTCAGATGAGCTGAAGCTAGCGTATGAATGAAAGGAAGCATATCGTGCATGGGCTGAGGAAGCAAAAACCATTGGTAAAACCATATCTCTGAAGGGAAAGAGGGAATGCAAGTCTTTTACCAAAAGGGGTAATGGATACAGCTATTCCTGAAATGGCTACAGCTATTATGACCTTTCAATACTGGCAAGTGGAATTCCTTCATAGCTTCCTCTATGACTACTCAAATGGTTTTTTAGCATTCTGCCTAACCTTAAAATACGAACGGGCAGGTTAGTGTAAGTAGAAAAGATATAATTTGTTTGAAGATATTGAATTTAGAAATAGCAGTAACCTTGGCCCGAAAGATAAAGTCCTAGATTACTGCTGTTTGTTGAACTAACGTCCTTCGTTAGGAGAGCTTTTTATGGAACTCCTCATTCAATAACATTATTTCTGCTTTTTGGCTGACGGCATGGTTTCCAAGCTTTACATCAATTATAAAATCATTGTTCAGCATCTGACGGTACCATGAAATAATATCCCTGTCAGGCCAATCCCTCATTATCCTTGTTTCAGGTGGAATTACAGTAATTCCTGCAATCTCTACCAGATGAATGTTTTGTTTAATATCTGCTGCTATCTTACTTAGAGTGCCTTCACTTCTTGCAGTCTCTACATCCACTATTCCGTCATCCGTATAGAAATGCTTGTTTACGATAGCCAACGCAGTATGTGAAACATGGAATGCGTAAATATCCTTCTGTATTTCATAATGCAAATCCACCGATTCAAATATCTTTGCAAGTTCCCTCACTCTTCCTGTCTTCAGTCCATTTATTTCACCCAAAATGGTTCCTTGATGTTTTTCGGAACCGAATTGAGCGTATAGAACATCTTCTTAGATGTCCCCACCTGCACCTGGGAACCCTGGGAGTAACCGATCGCCCACGATTTCAAGCCAGGTGTCATAACCAATGGTGTTAATCAAGGTGACAATGGTTTTACTTTGATTATCTTTGAGCGCAGTCAAGGCAGACTCTGCCTGATCATATCGTACAGGAACAAAGATAAAATCATAAATGTCATCGTTATCA
Source organism: Radiobacillus deserti (assembly GCF_007301515.1). GTDB lineage: Bacteria > Bacillota > Bacilli > Bacillales > Amphibacillaceae > Radiobacillus > Radiobacillus deserti. The sequence continues at coordinate 3,084,649 of NZ_CP041666.1, read as the reverse complement.
AGCTTTTCTATCGTCTTAACTGCTATTTGTTTTATCGTTCCATTATCGTTATATCTCAGTCCGTTCCTTCTAAGTTCATCCAGCCTTTTTCCTCGTGCCAGTATGGTGACGTCCAGTCCGTACTGTGCAAATCGGACCGCGTACACACTTCCAATCACACCAGCGCCAAATATCAAAAGTCTATTTTGTTTGGTGCCCATTGTGATCCTTCCTTTCAACAAATTAGTCGTAGGTTGCTTAAGCAACACCTGTCAGATAAAATAATAATACTGTATTCTGATGATATCAATCGGCAGATTAAGTGGTACGTTGCATAAACAACACATTGTGATAGTTGATGTTTAAGAAAGGGGTATGGGTATGGTAAATCAGGAAGATCCAAGGGTTTTACGTACACGACAGTTAATAAGAGAGGCATTCAGTGATTTGTTGCAGAAGAAAGGGTTTGATGCAATAACCATAAAAGATATCGCACTGAGAGCTACAATTAACCGTGCGACCTTTTATGCACATTTTGAAGATAAATATGCTTTACTTGAAGAATTCACAGAACATGCTTTTCACGAGATGATTCCTGAACAAGTGGTGAATGCGCTGGAGTTTACAGGTGAAATATGTGACCGGTTGATCTTGCTGACATACAACTACATTGTAGATTTTTATCGGATATGCAGAATGGATTCCAAATCTATAGCTACGCTTGTGAATGAAAAGATAAAGAAATTGTTGCAGCAAACAATAGAAAGCATAATTTTGAAAGGGGATACCCACCATTTGTCAGACAGCCATCATATCAAGATCATTTCGGCCATGACTAGTTCAGCGATTTATGGTGCTGCACATTCTTGGTTAATGGTTGGGGAAAATGATCGAACTGATTTACTAATAGACATTGTTCATCCCTATGTAATGAACGGTCTTGGGCTGTAACACAATTGAAGAATAGTTAATCTACCAGTCGTTGTAATTTTGTTTAAATGTTCACTTAGACCATACTTTATTTTTCTTAGTCTACAACTTTATTATCCTAATCTAATTTATCATTCTGACACATCTATAGAATGGGCTTATACATTTATAAGGTCTAAAATTAAATGAGATTGTTATTATTCTACAATGGAATATAATATTGTGAATGTTTCCACTTAAACTAAGAGATGCTTTAGTTCACAAGCCATTACAAAGTACCCAACATATAGCTTTTAAAAAGGTAAGGTGCCAAGTGACGATTATAGATAGTAATTATAGTAGGAGAAGAATACTTTTGTGGAGGGATTGTTTTTCATTGAAAGACCGACGAAAGTAACAGAGTGAAATACATTAGTATAAGCTATTCAAGTAACGAGCTGCTTACATTTTACTTAATGTGTTGTTCAGCGTAGCATTATGCAACCATTTAATTGCGTATGCTTGACATGTAACCTTTTGGTTGCATATAATGAATGCATGAATTGGGACAAAGACGCTATTTTCAAAGCACTAAGTGACTCTACTCGGCGGCTCATATTAGACGAGCTATCCGAACGCAATGGGCTAACGCTGTATGAACTTACAGCACGTTTAGTTATGAAGCACAATCTTTCTATTTCACGCCAAGCGATCGCAAAACATCTTACTATATTGGAAGCTGCTGAGCTCGTAAAATCGAAAAGAAAGGGGAAATATAGAATACTTATTTTCGACAATGAACCACTTAGAAATTTGCTGGAAGGCTGGGTAGAGTAACTTATAAAAAGCAGTATGTAAGGGCTTCTGGATTGAAGCATCGATCAAATTTTAAGGGAGGAAAACAAATTGAAGATTATTGTTACCAGTATATTTGTAGAAGACCAAGACAAAGCATTAGAATTCTATTCCGAAACGCTAGGGTTTGTAAAAAAGCATGATGTTCCAACAGGAGAACATAGATGGATAACCGTTGTATCTCGAGATGAACAAAACGGAACAGAGCTATTACTCGAACCGAATGAACACCCAGCCGCAAAAGATTATCAAAAGAGGTTATTTGACGATGGCATTCCAGTAACAATGTTTGGGGTTTCCGATATCCACAAAGAGCATAAACGATTAGTTGAAAAAGGCGTGCAGTTTACTATGGCTCCGACAGAAATGGGCGGAGTTACACTAGCAGTATTTGATGATACATGCGGCAACCTGATACAGATCATACAGCAATAATTGATTGCAAAGTAGACATAGAATGGATGATCACTAGGGGAGTGAGAGTTACCCCGGATGATTCTCATGGCAATTTAACAGAATAAACATAAAATCTAATGTTTATTCGGGAAGTTAGGTGAGATAACAATGGATAGTCAAATAGAATTAGAATTTAAAAAATCTAAGTCAGGCGATAAAGATGAGCGATATGAAGCATATCAAAATATCTTAAAAGTAACGGACCAAAAAGTGGATTGGGCGTATGACGTATGGGATCAGCTGTTAGAGGACTTAACTCATAAGGATAATCATCAACGCTCTCGTGCGGCACAATACTTAGCTAACCTAGCCATAAGCGATTCGGAAATGAGAATTATGAAGGATTTCCCTAAACTGTGGGAGGTAACATATGACGAAAAGTTTGTGACTGCTAGGCATAGTCTCCAATCGATATGGAAGGTTGGAATTGCTGGAACACTCCAAAAAGAAATGGTTATGGAGTATATGGTTGAACGCTTTAAAAAAGGAACAGATGAAAAAAATTACACGTTGATTCGGAATGACATTCTTCAAAACATGAAAAATTTATATAACTATTTTAATGAGGAGTCTATCAAACAAACGGCTTTAGATTTGATTGCTACCGTGGAGGACGAAAAGTACCAAAAAAAGTATAGGAATATATTTAAGTAGTACCTCTATTTCAATGCTATTTCATCGGGAGGAAAAGAACACGATGAGACATTCGAAGTGTGTTATTCGAGAAGTGGAAGGAAATTAAGGCTAAGAGAAAAACTTATGAACGTCATAATATAATTGTAGAAGTAGTTCTTCCTACTATAGATTAATAATCCTTTCCCTTTTACAGCTCTACTTAAATGAAAGTTAGGCCCTGAAATCACCAATCACAAAGGTGCTTCAGGCCCTGTTTTAGGTGTGAGTGTATCGGAAAAATTGTGGACGGTAAACACCTCTATTGATCCAGATTTTATCTTGGAAACTATCTAGAAATTCACTCGCATCACTATTAAATTTCCACTTTACCCCAAATTTGTCGACTAGCAATCCAAAACTTGCGTACCATGGCGTAGAGGAAATTGGCATAATCACAGTACCACCCTCCGAAAAGTTTTTCGAACCATTGTTTATTCCATATAGGGTGAAACATCAGAGATCATCAAAATATTCCCTGAAAACTCAATACGAGATTCCATAATCATGGCTTGTTCTTCTCCCGTTAATGGAGCATTTGGATCTTGCAAATCTCACCATTTTACACTTGTTGCTTGTAATGCCTTTTCATAAAATCGCGTGCAAAGGGGAGATTACATGTTAAGGAATTTTTTGACAGGAATCAGGATTAAGGATATAATTTTTAGAAAATTTCATAATAAATAGCGTTGATGAGAAGAGTAGTTAAGAAGTGGATATTTACAGAGAGCTCCTGTTTGCTGAAAAGGAGTAGTGTTCCTCTTAATGAATAAAGCCTCGGAGCTTCTTACCAATCTAATGAAAGTTAGGGATAGTAAGACGGGTTCTTCCGATAGAAAGATAGGGTATGAATGTACCTGAAGAGGTTGATATGGTGACATATCTACAAACTGAGGTGGTACCACGAAGTTATAACTCTCGTCCTCAAGAAGTATTTCTTGGAGGTGAGAGTTTTTTATTGCATTATCATTGCATTTTTAATATTAAAATTCTGAGAGGAGAAATCAAATGAATCCTTTGTTGTTAGATGTTCCTTTCCAATTAGAAACAGACAGACTAATTCTTCGAGCACCACTTCAGTCAGGAGAAGGGAAAATTGTAAACGAAGCAGTTAGAGACTCTTTTGATGAATTAAAAGCGTGGTTGCCATTTGCTCAAGAACTTCCTACTGTTGAAGAAACAGAGATAAATTTAAGAAATGCTCACATCCATTTTTTAAAGAGAGAAAGTTTTCGTTTTCTTATCTTTGATAAAGATAGCAATGACTTTATTGGAACAACTAGCCTTCAGGGGATTGACTGGAACATTCCTAAATGTGAAATTGGGTACTGGATACGTACAAAATTTAGCGGTAATGGATATATGACAGAAGCGGTAGAGAAATTAGCAAACTTTGGGTTAAATAATATCAAATTTAGAAGAATTGAAATAAGGTGTGAATCGACAAATCTTAAAAGTCGTGCTATCCCAGAAAAACTTGGGTTTGTATTTGAAGGCACTTTAAGAAATGATGATTTGTCCGCAGACGGTAGCAGGCTGACTGACACTTGTTTTTATTCCATGATAAAGTAGTATTGTGATTTAGCTTTGGCAACCTCAGCCTTCTTATCATGGAACTCACGGCATTACTTATCGGGAGATGATATTTCTTCGCTAGTTTTCTCTACGACAGTCACGACTAGCCGACGTACTGCCTATATAAGGTATGTCAAAGGTTTACTAGATTCAATATGAGTTATATTTCTCCCCTATTAAAGCGCTTGAATAGAAAGCGGTTTAATAGGGGAGAGGTGCTATGTTAGTATGTGTGTAAGGATAGTTTGGAAGAATAAAGATTAATTAATTTCTTGGAGGTGAAGTAATGAAAGCAGGATGGGAACGGTCCAATGAATTAATAATACCTACCATGGAAATCGTTCGAAATATACTAAAACCTTTTTTGAAAGAAAAGGTTGTCCTTCACATTCAACCATTAAGTGGAGGATTAAATAATTCAAATATAAAAATTACGACCGATACTAATGAAAGTTTCGTTCTTCGAATTTATAGTAAGAACAGCAAAAGCATTGAAATAGAAAGAAAAATATTAAATCTCGTAAAGGACAAGGTGCCAGTGCCACAAGTACTATACATCGATTCCTCCTGCTCTGTTTTGAAGCATCCATTTTTAATATTAAGTTGGGTTAATGGAACACAGCTTTCTGAAGTTATGAGTGAGAAGAGTCCAAAAAATACATCCAGTATAGGCAATGCAGTAGGTAAGGCTTTATCCCAAATTCATAAAGTGAAGTTTGCTGAACCTGGTTTTTTTGATGAGGAGTTGAAAATAACACAAAATGTAAAATTAAATGCAGACACATTTTTAATGTACATAGAGGAAAGTCTTCTGCTTGGGTATGGCAATAAACATATAGGGATGGAACTTTGCAACGAAGTTTTGAGGTTTTCCAAGGAGAAATCACATCTTATTAACAATCTGGAAGAACAAAATTCCTTAGTTCACAGTGATTTTAATCCATTGAATATTTTGGTTGAAGACCGAGATAGAACTATAAACATATCTGGAATATTGGATTGGGAGTATGCCTTTAGTGGCTGCCCTTTAATGGATATTGCAAATTTCCTAAGATACGAGAAGGTAAGCTCTCCAGAACTTTTAAATGAATTTATAGTAAGTTACAAAGGTAATGGAGGGATCTTACCAGATAAATGGTTACAGAAAGCTAAACTGTTAGATCTTATTTCATTGTGTGGCTTATTGAATAGGAAAATAATCGGTGAGGTAAGAGTAAAAGATATAAAGAGACTTATTTTAAACACAATAGACGAATGGGAAAGTTATGAAACTATAGAAAAGGTTCTTGTATGATTTTAGTATGAAAATTACTAGCTATTCAATTAAACAAATGATGCAGTTAATTGAACAATCATAAATAGATTTGGGGAAGTTCATATGCTTAAGTTAGTATGTTTTGGGGACAGTATTACGGCTAGAAAAGAGGGATTAGATACGCCTATGTTAACAACAAAGTTAGCTGAGCAATTAGACAATTTTGAAGTTATAAATGCAGGTGTATCAGGAAATAACACTGTTGACGCTATATCTAGAATTGAGAATGATGTAATGAAACATAAGCCTGACTTAGTAACAGTGTGGTTTGGTGCTAATGATGCAGCTTTTCATAAAATGGTAGATTTAAATACATATAAAAGTAACATGTACAAAATCACTCAAATGATTAAACCTGAAAGAACCATTTTAATATCACCAGCGCCAGTTGATGAAAATGTCCAATTTGCTAGAAGCAATGATGTCTTATTCGACTATGCTTCTGCAGTAAAACAAGTGGCAGTTGATACTGGGAGCCATTTCGTTGATTGTTTTTCAGAAATGATAGCCTGTGATGACTATCCTCACATACTTAAAGGGACACGAAACGATGGACTTCATTTTGGAGACAAGGGTTATGATTTTCTTGTTCACCTGTTAGTTGAGAAGATTAGGGAAGCTAGTTATTTAGCTGAGCTAAATAGAAGGAGTGTAGATTAACTGTCCGAGAAAAGAATCGTACGCAACCTTACACAGTTAATCTACACTCTCGTGTTTTACTTAATTAGGTTTCTTTTATTAGATATTTTCTTTATAATTAGACGGAATGTTTATCTTCGGTTTTGTATTATTTACATTGTCATTGAGCTTAATTTCATTTGTCTTTAAGGATTCCACAATGTTACCATCAACATCGTATTCTTCCATTTGTAATAAGATGCCTGTTTCTGAGTGAACCCATAGTTTAAATGTTTCTGCATTGTGTTTAGTTTTAAAATAATCACTTAACGTTCCCTCAATAAGAACAGCATTTAGGTCATTAATTTTTTCATTTTTCGATACTATTTTCCATTTATCATAATCTTCTAAAAAAGAAGCAGCAATGTCTTGTGGAAATAGTGATGTGGTTGCTAGTCCACCCATATATGTTGGGTCGGCACGTCTTTCGAAGACCTTTTCTCCTTTTTCATTTGTGTACGTATTATCTTTTGGATCAACATTCGAGATTCGTTTCGTTTCTTTTTCTACTATGTCGGATGCTCTAGACTTTATAACATCTTTATTCTTATGACTTACACGAATAACCGATTTTTTAGATTGGTCATATAAAGTTTCAAAGGACGTATTACTTGTTTTTGATTTAACTTTTATAGATGAGAATGCTCCATCCTTTGTTTTGACTTTATAATCAACCACAAACTCCTCGCCTATCCCCTTACTCATGTAAGTGAAACTTCCTTTAACCTTTTTATAATTATCTGTAGCATTGTACATCATAAGTTGTATATTTTCTTTGGGATCAAGAGTCTCGTTCACAGATGAAGCGGATACTTTACTTGGCGATAAATGATTTACTGCTGAGTTATTCCCAGAGAAACTTTTAATTCCTATAAAGGAAATAGTGAGTAGTAAAACTACAGAAAATGCATATATAACATACTTTTTCATCCATTCTCACTCCTTCTAAAATTTATTAATTATAAAAATCTACTTCCGCACCATCAGCACCGGTTGGATAACCTTCAATATTATATACTTCAAAATAATAAGCATCTGAATTATAAGCCCGTGTACTACCTATTTTATTCCAACCAGGATAGGCGGTGTGCTGATTAATACTACCGACATCATCCAACCATCTAATCTCTCCAACCTTTCCAGTTGTTACAAAATAATTCGCTACAGGATTCGTAAAATCAGGGTGTCTTAAATAAGCATAGTATTGCCTTTTTGCACTTGATTTAGAGTTGAAATACCATAAGTATTCTCCTCCACTATAATTTATTCTATGATCACCACGATAATCGTTGGAATAATTATCGTAATTCCATGTACCGGTGCGACCGTTCCTACTACTATTAATTGCACCATCGTCATTATCAAGAACTTGGTAAGGATAAGGACTGGCTGCGTTTACAGGATCAATGGTTGTTGGAAAAAACATAAATATTGGGACAAAAAGTATGATACTAGCTAATGAAATTTTGAAAATAGTATTCATTTTAACCACTCCTATTCAATTTAGAATAAATTCAGTTATTTGTTCAGGCCATATTGATCTTCTTATCACCATCCCTCTTATGATTTTTGTTTATATCCAAATAATACCATGAATAATATAGTTGAAAGAAAAAAATTACTAAATTGGTACTGACTTCCTACTAGTATTTATTATCCTCGTTACACTGCATAGTAGTAATGGACCTAAGGATTCGAATTTTTGGTTATTGGTCAAACTGAACCCAACGGATTTTAGGATGATGTGTAGAAATAGATCATCAGAGGGATGCACAAAAATGAAACAGAGGATATCTATGAGAGCCTTCCTTCTTTATTACTCAGAGCTACTCTACCAAAATCAGAAGAGGAATATAGGGAGTTAACAGCTAGCATTTTTCAACAAAAAACAGGAGTAACCGTAAAACAAATCCATCATACTTCGCACATGTTACATTGGGACAATCCAGAGGTTGTTATCAGAGAAATAAGAGAAAGATGGTAGTAAGCTTCTTCAACTAGAGCGTTGGTTTGTTGTGCAGACTTACCATTCTGTTCACTACATAGAATGCATTAGATACGATCACGCTTTCCGGGTGATCGTGTTGTTGTATCTACTAGGAACAAATTACTTCTGAAAGGTGGGAAAGACAACCAGTAATTATCTTTTGGTATGACTTTGTATGAAGATTTAAGAAATTGTGGTGGGATCACTTAAACTAACGGGACTCTGACGAAAATTAAGTTTTACTTACTCAATATTTTCAAGTAAAGGGATAACGGTATTTTCGAAGGAGTCTACAATTTCTCAGAATTAAATTTTCCTAATTAGGAAATTTCCCTTGAAGGAAAATTCGAAAAGAGGTATACTGTTTTCAGAAAGTAGTGAATGAAGGAGGTCTCTAAATATGAATGCGGCAACTTTTAGTGCTCTGGCTGAACCCAATCGAGTGAACATTCTCGAATTGCTAAGAGATATCGGAGAGTTAACAGTTGGGGAAATTGCGCAAAGGCTAGAACTCAGGATGCCACAATCTTCTAAGCATCTGCATGTTCTAGCTAAAGCAGGTCTTGTCAACGTGAAGGCTGATGCAAATCGACGAATTTACTCCATTCGTCAAGAACCGTTTGAAGAAATGGATCAATGGTTTGAATCTTTCATCAGAGATAAAGAAGAACAATTTAATCGATTTGAAGAACTTCTTATGAAGAAACAGACTAATGAAAACCGCAACGAATGAATGTGATTAAAAATCACCTCATGGTTAATGTTCATGTATTAATTCTATGTTCAAAAAAGGAGCGAATACAATGTCAAAGACTAAAATTGTAGCTGAAAAAGGGGCGCAAAATGTTGTGATTTCCCGCGAATTTAATTCACCTCGAGAACTGGTATTCAATACTTATACAGATCCAACAACTGTTCCAGAGTGGTGGGGACCTAAACGATATAAGACAACAGTGGATAGGATGGACGTAAAAAAAGGAGGAATCTGGCGATTTATTCATCGTGATGTGGAAGGGAACGAATATGCATTCAATGGCGTTTATCATGAAGTCAATTCACCTGAAAGGATCATCAATACCTTTGAAGTTGAAGGATATCCTGAGTTTATCGGGCTTGTCACAATCAACTTAGAAAAAATGCCTGGTGGCAAGACGAAGTTCATTGAAAATACGGTATATCAATCAGTAGAAGGCCGGGATGGCATGATAAAAGCTGGAATGTCTGAAGGAGCAATTGAGCTTTTGGATCGGCTTGAAGAATTGCTAGATAGTATCCAGAACGTTTGATTTAAAACATATTTTTAAGGAGGACTTACGATGATAAAAACTTATCAAAAATTTGTTCCGCATTTATGGTTTGACAAGGAAGCTCATGAAGCAGCAGAGTTCTATGCTTCCATTTTCCCTGAATCAAGAATTACGAATGTTACAACACTCAAGGAAACGCCATCGGGCGACTCTGATTTAATTTCTTTTGAGTTGTGGGGACAGGAGTTCATGGCAATCAACGCAGGGCCCTCTTTTAAATTTAATCCGTCGGTTTCTTTCATGGTTCAATTTGATCCATTACGAGAAAAAGATGCGAGTAAAAGGTTAGATAAAGTTTGGAACAAATTATCAGAAGGTGGAACAGTGTTAGCGCCACTTGATAAGAACCCATTTAGTGAGAAGTATGGTTGGATTCAAGATAAGTATGGTTTATCATGGCAGTTAATGCTTACCAGTCCTGAAGATGGAGAACGACCTAAGATAATGCCGTCGTTAATGTTTGCCGGTGATCAACTCGGTAAAGCGGAAGAAGCGATTCTTTTTTATATGTCCGTATTTAAGAACTCCAAGCAGGGTCTGATTGCGCGCTACCCTCAAGGCATGGAGCTTGAAAAAGAAGGAACAATCATGTTTTCTGATTTCATGCTTGAAAATCAGTGGTTTGCCGCTATGGATGGTGCAAGAGATCATAAATTCAATTTCATTGAGGCTATTTCTTTTATGGTAAAATGCGAAACACAAGCTGAGATTGATTACTACTGGGATAAGTTGTCCGCGGTTCCTGAATCCGAACAATGCGGCTGGCTAAAAGACATGTATGGAGTATCCTGGCAGATCGTACCGAAAGAAAAGGACGAGATGATGAGCAACAATAGTACACAGGAGCAAATTTCACGTGTTACTCAGGCAACTCTTAATATGAAGAAACTTGATCTTAAGGAGTTACAGAAAGCATACAAGGGATAATAAAATTACAGACCGCTATTGGTTGCGGGGGAGTTCTAAGTTTATAGAGGAAGAACTATAAAGAGTTAAAGAAAAAAGTGACTTAGGCAAAGAAAATATATTAATAAACAATGTCTATATAATTAAGATTTGTCCTTCTTCAAAAAAGTCTGCGTTAATTCAATAACCATTTAAAATATAAAGAACTAAATTATCCAATGTAAAGAAATCTTAAACGAAGGACAACAAGGTTGTCTCCTGTAAGGGTTGTCTGGTAACTTCATTTTACACGAAGGATCATGGGCTTTTTATGTTTATTTTCAGGTGTCGCACTGCATATTACAATTCGTCATTTGGAAATGTATTCGATAGTGGAGATTCTGCTGAAATAGCAATTGATACCTTTGGAACAATAATTGTAATTCTACTTTCAATTTTGGTTTCTCTAATTTTACTATTTAATAGATACAATTAAAAACAAGTTTTAACTCTTCATTCCAGGAACGGGTGCATTTTTGCTTAAATGCACCCGTTCAACCATTCTCTATCAGTAAACTTGTAAATGATTTTAAAGGTATAAAAGCCTATAAAACAACCAATTAAGTTAAGTATTATCTTGTCGATGTCAAACACCCCTAAATTGGTTGGTGCTGAGTTAACTCAATAGAAAAACTTAGAATTATTGATGCCAGAATAATTTGAGGGAGTCGTTTGAAATTCTTGAAAGTAAGGGGAACTAAAAATCCAAGTGGCATAAATACTATGACATTTCCAACTGTATTGTAAAACCAGATATCGAAATTATAATGATGAAATTTTAAAAAGTAAGTTGAAATAGTCTTCAGAGGAATGATATTTCCTCCACTGTAATTAAACTGAAGCCTTGGAGAAAAGGTAGCAAAGCTCCAAAAACTGATTAAGAATCGTATAAAAACGTAGAAATAAAAGCGATATTAGTGATTACCTTTTTGTTATATGACAATCTCATTTCCCCTCCCACTTCACAACTTTTTAACATTATATGAATCAGGGAAGGTTCTTATGAACGAGCACCTGCATAGAACTGAAAATATAGATACCAAACATTGTGAATATATTATTTATACTAATTTTCCAACTCTAAAGACAAACCGTTTTGTTTGAGAGAAATTAGATTGGATGATTTAGGAGATAGGTTGAATATGGTTAAAATGATAAAGTTTTGAAAATGTTTCTTGGAATACCTATATAACTATAGAGGATACTAAAGGCTTCCTAAATCATATTTTGCAACAACAATACGATAATAATAGCGAAGTATTCTGGGGAATAGAATATTAAGATAACAGAAAGCATATAAACGGATAGCAATAAATGAAAAGGTTATTAAGTCTTGTGTGCAGAGTTTAAATTCCATACTGTGCTTTATTTATTTTAAAAAACTGTAACTTTTTCTAAAGCTCTTACGAACTATAAGTGAATACATAGTGAGGGGGGAAACATTTGAAAGATTTTGATAACCTCGAATCCAATATCATTGCTATCTACAATAACCATTATGCCAATGTTTATAGGTTTTTAATTTGTTTTTCAGGAAATCAGAATGATGCAGAGGATTTAACCCAAGAAGTATTTATCCGCGTACTAAAAAATCTATCAAACTTTAATGACGGAAATAATCTAAAAACATGGATTTTCTCCATAGCAAAACACGTAGCAGTTGACCATTATAGAAAGAAAAGATTCACATCTATTTTTAAAGACAGTTTTTTTAATCAGCTAAAATCAATTGAACTGAACCCTGAAGAATTGATGGAACAAAGTGAAATGAAAAAGGTTGTGCATGAAGCGATTTCTAAATTAAAACCTAATCATAGAATTATTGTCATACTACGAGGTATAAATGAATTTTCAATTAAAGAAACATCTGAAATCTTGAAATGTAGTGAATCCAAGGTGAAAGTAGATTACCACCGAGCTTTAAAAGAATTGAGAAGAAAATTAAATATTTTTGAAGGGGAGGTAATAAGAAATGTCAAATGACAAAGATTTGTTTGATCTGATTAAGGATACCTATCCTCAACATCCTAGCCATGATTTTATTTCTTCAACTGAATATAAACTTAAGCAAAAGGCAAGAAGTATGAAAAGAAGAAGAATGGTTAAAAAATTAACTCTATTCTCGGGTGGGTTTTTCTTATGTACTGTCGCTGTGTCATGGTTATTCATTTTTGGTGGTAAAGAGCTAGTTACTGAGGTTCTTAATGCACTAGGGGAAGAATCATTATCTACATCGTTTGATAACAAAGAACCACTTATATATATATATCATTCTCACAACACTGAATCATTTTTGCCAGAACTCAATGTAGAAAATCCCAGTAAAGCACAACACGATAAAAAAAATATTACACTGGTAGGACAAAGGCTGAAACAGGCGTTAAAAGACAAAAATATCAAATCTATTCACAACACCACAGATGTAAATAAATTATTAGATGAAAGAGGATGGTCATTTTATAGATCATATGAAATATCAAGAGAAAAATTAAAAGATGACTTAGATAAAAACAAGAGTATTAAAATGGTGCTTGATATACACAGAGATGTAACTAAAAAGGATGTTACAACCATAAAGTTGGAAGGAGTAAGTTATGCAAAGGTTTTGTTTGTAGTATCAGGGTCTACAAGCAACTTCGAAGAAAACAAGGATTTCGCGACTAAACTTCATAATAAGCTACAAGAAAAATACCCAGGTATTTCAAGGGGAGTCATTGAAAAGCAAGGGAAATCACAAAGTACCTACAATCAAGACCTTTTAGATAACTCGGTGATATTGATTATTGGTGGAGTGGAAAATACATTAAAAGAAGAAAATAGAACAGCAGATGTATTAGCAGAAATAATAAAAGAGGTTCTTGATTCTAACGGGAATAGTTAATTTAATGAGAAATCCATATATACTACATGAATTTAGGGGTGCAAATTATATAACTATTTGTCCCCCTAACGTTTGTTGTTATCTTTGTGATGAAATGCTGTGACCGTCAAGTGAAATTGAACACTTTTTGCTAATTAATTTTGTACAGTTTGTTCCTAGAATATAGATGTACGGTTTTTCATACGGTAACTTTCACCACTTAGCTGGACTACTTCTGCTCGATGGACAATTCTGTCGAGTACAGCTGTAGTTATTGCTGGATCTCCAAGTAACTCTCCCCAATCACTAGGCCCCTTATTAGAAGTAAGGACGATTGAGGCTGAGTTGTATAAATCATTGATCAGGTGAAAGAATAGATTAGCTTCTCTCTGATCCATAGCCATAAACATTAGATCGTCTATAATAACTAGATTAGAATCACGCAATCTCTTTAATCTTATTTGCGATTTTCTAGTAATTTCTTCTGTTTTTAATACATGGATCAAGTCGCCCATAGAAATAAACATAACTTTGTAACCCTCAAGTATTGCTTGAATTCCTAATCCTACCGCCAGGTGAGTTTTACCCGTACCTGGCGGTCCTAATAAAATCAAATTATAAAGTTGATCAATCCAATTTAACTCAATTAATTGATTAAATTGACGTTTGCTCAGTGATGGTTGCTCTTTAAGAGTAAAATCTAAAAGTGTTTTGTTAAAAGGGAATGAAGCCCATTTCATCCTTCTTTCTATTACTTTGTCTTCTCTTCGTTTCTGTTCATAGCTCATTACCTCTTGTAAAAAAGATTGATATGACATATTACTTGTTTCTGCTTTTTTCAGGAACGATGGTAATTCATTAGCTGCTTCTGTTAAACGCAACGATCGTAATAAATCTTGCAATACCTTAGATTGAGTCATATTACTTTCCCTCCAATATACTTACATAGTCATTAATATTTCTTTGTGAAGGCTTTGCCTGAAGAATGTAAGTTTGTTCTGATCGGATAGGTTGTACAACTTGATCATTATCGTTCAGGGGGTGTACATGTTTCAATCGTTGGCGTTCAACGTGTTCAATCATATCTTTAAATTCTGATGCACTATATAAATTCATTTGTAAACAAGCGTTTAACGCTTCTTGAATAATATGATTCTCGTGCTGATCACATTGTTTAGAAACTAGTTGAAGTTGATCTCTAATATAACGTGGGTAAGATTTTCTTAACTCGTTTAAATACGATAGTGCCTTTTGTGATTCAGGAAATTTTTGAGACGGCTTCTATAAAGGAATCTATCCCTCTTGAACGATCCCTAGTGTGCACACGATCCTGAATTAATTTCCCACGTTCAAAGGAGTGTGCTTACCTAATATTTCTCCTGTTTCATTATTAATGATTGTTAGATTTGATTTATTAATAATCAAATCTACCTCTGTTCCATAAGGACTAAATGTTCCGAGAGGAACACTATATCGATTTGATTTATACAGAACTGTATTGTCCTTACGGACCACTCTTGTTATACTTGTTTTACAGTTTAGTTTTTGCTTTTCAGTGTTGGTAGCACTGAATTGCTCAAAGATCGGTCGTAAGTGTTGTTTTCAATATCAAACACTTCGATTGGTCTTTTTTTAGTTATATTATGAATTTTGCCGTTCCCGGTTCGTTTCAACCATGAGAGTGCCTGTTCATTCCAAGAATCAATATTTGAGTATACTCGGTACTTCGAAAAGTTTTTCTTAATGAAACCCACCACATTTTCAATTTTTCCTTTACTTTCAGGATCTGCTTTTCTACAAACATGTAATTGAAACCCTTTTACTTTACGATAAGATTCAAATTCAGCTGTTAAAAAATAAATCACTATCATATACTTATACTATAAGGCTATCTTGGTCATAAACAATTTCATATGGAATCCCACCGAAGTATTGGAATGATCTATCATGAGCTTCTGTTAGGTCCTTTGTTGTAAACGGGCGATCTAACCACCCATATACTTGTATCGGGAGTGTGAAAGAAGGAAAGCCACAAAATACATTTTAATATTCTTTCCATGTGAATTTTTTTGAATAGTTTCTCCGAAGTCAACTTGCACTTGTTGACCCATTGGAGGATCAGGCACAGCTTCATACTGCCTTTCTACCATTTCCTTTGGAATTTTGTATTCCTTTCGTAATTCCCTCACATAGCTTCGAACAGTGCTTTCACCTACGTCAAAATTTGGATACCTTTCAGAAATCCAATCATATACTTGAGCAGCTGAAATATCACCATGATCTCTCAACCAACTAAGAATTAAATCTTTATGTACATCTAGTTTTTTACTTCGATTTTGTGTTGAGGCAACCCAAATTGCCATTTCTTCTGGTGATTTTTCTAAGTAATTATTAAAGTACCTCTAGCAATCCCCAACTTCTTAGCGATTGTTGCTTTACTAAAACCTTGCTCTAATAATTGTTGAATTTGAATATACACTTTCCACTTATCCACCTTCCGCAACCTCCAGTAGAGTAAATGATTTATAAAATCTATCATATACCTTTCCGAAGGAAATTTGGTTAACAAGTGTTCAATTTTATCTAGCGAAAACTGTCTATTATAGATTAGCAGTTACAATTGCCTTTTTGCACTTGATTTAGAGTTGAAATACCATAAGTATTGTCCTCCACTATAATTTATTCTATGATCACCACGATAATCGTTGGAATAATTACCGTAATTCCATGTACCGGTGCGACCGTTCCTACTACTATTAATTGCACCATCGTCATTATCAAGAACTTGGTAAGGATAAGGACTGGCTGCGTTTACAGGATCAATGGTTGTTGGAAAAAACATAAATATTGGGACAAAAAGTATGATACTAGCTAATGAAAATTTGAAAATAGTATTCATTTTAACCACTCCTATTCAATTTAGAATAAATTCAGTTATTTGTTCAGGCCATATTGATCTTCTTATCACCATCCCTCTTATGATTATTGTATTTATCCAAATAATACCATAAACAATATAGTTGAAAGAAAAAAATTACTAAATTGGTACTAACTTCCTACTAGTATTTATTATCCTCGTTACACTCCATGCTAGAAATGGACCTAAGGATTCGAATTTTTGGTTATTGGTCAAACTGAACCCAACGGATTTTAGGGTGATGTGATAGAATTAGGTCGCCAAAACGCTTTTGTAATAAATACGAGGATATAACTTGGAAAGATACTTTATCAATGATGGTGAAATTGTTATTCGTGTAACCGAGTGGGGAAGCACTCAAAAATCCTGTGATTTTTTGTTTGCATGGATTAGGTAGTACAAGCCTTAGTTTTATTGAAATTGAAGAAGAGTTAAAGAATGAATATAGAATTGTCAGTATAGATGCACCCGGTCATGGGAAAACAGGCATGTTCCAAAGTGGAAAAAGTTATGAAATGCCATCCTTGGCAAATTGGATAGATAAGATTATAAATTTGCTAAACATTAAAACGTTTTACTTTTTATCGCACTCATGGGGTAGCTATGTTTCTTTATTTTATTTACTAAAACATTCAGACAAAGTGATTGGTACAATCCTAATTGATGGTGGTTATCAGACGAAGAAGCGGAGCTTCTAGAAAGGGATTTTGAAGAATATGTAGAGACTTGGGATGAGTTTTTGGATGTCGCGGTGTATGGAGATTCCCGAAGATCCCCATTATTAGATAGTGCAGCAAAAGATTTAGCCCTTAAAAAGGACGGAAAGTATTACTGGCATGCTAGAGGAATAACGGCTAGCAACATTATCAGAGGTATGCACAAAAATGAAACAGAGGATATCTACGAGAGCCTTCCTTCTTTATTACTCAGAGCTACTCTACCAAAATCAGAAGAGGAATATAGGGAATTGACAGCTAGCATTTTTCAACAAAAAACAGGAGCAACCGTAAAACTAATCCATCACACTTCGCACATGTTACAATGGGACAATCCAGAGGTAGTTATCAGAGAAATAAGAGAAAGATGGTAGTAAGCTTCTTCAACTAGAGCGCTATTTTGTTATATAGAATTACTAGATTTTTTACATTTACTAAGGAAATAAATTATTTCTAATTGTGCGGGAAAAAACCAACCATTTAATATCTTTTGGTATGATTTTAGTATGAAAATTAATGAAATTGTGTTGAGTTTACTTTTCAGAAGTAAATCATTTGGTCGCGAAAGTAAGAAAAAATGGTACGAGGTGAACTTAATGAAGGCAGATAGTAAGACATATAAAATAAAAACAATGGACGGTTACACACCTCAAATAGGACATTTGGTTTCAATGATGGATTATGCGAGATATACAACTCTAGATGCTGTCAAAGGATTAACGACGGAACAGTTGGATTATATACCAAACAAAGATGGTAATTCAATAGGGGCGTTATTATTACATATGGCTGCTGTAGAATTTGGATTTCAAATTGAGCTTTTTGATAAAAGAAAGCCTAATAAACAAGAAATCGAAGCATGGGGAGCAGCTTATCAAATTGGAGATAAAGGGAGAAAAACAATTAAAGGATACCCCTTGGAATTCTACATAAACAAATTAGAAGAGGTAAGATATAGAACACTGGAGGAATTTAAGAAGAGAACGGATGAATGGTTATATGAAGAAGCATTATGGGATAACAATGTATCAAATAATTACTTTATCTGGTTTCATACCTTTGAAGATGAGATAAATCATCGGGGACAAATTAGAATAATAAAGAAAATGTTACCTACTAGCATATAAATTATATATGGCTTCTTTGTTTATCCACTATATTGGATAGCGTAATTAGACAAGCGTGACTAATACATAAGATCATTTGCTGCACAGACAACCGTACGGTTATAAATACAGCTCATTAAATAGACAATCCCTATTTTAGGATGATTGTTTTTGTCTTACTTCATCTATAGTTATACTATCCCCAAAACGTGGAAAACAAGCCCAGTAATTCATTGGCTTTTTATAAGATTCTAGTATGAAATTTAGATTTATTGTGATGTTCTTCACTTAAACTCAACGTGCAGGCTTGTTTAGATAGATAGGTTACTTCAAAAGGATATTTAAAAAGAAAAGGAGAAAAAATATGGTGAAAATTATGAAGGCTAATGAAAGCCATGTGGAAGGAATTTCAAGCGTATGTATTAGGGGATATTGGGCGACATATGGGGAAACACACTCAAAAGAATGGATTGAAAGAGTGATAGAAGAATTTTATAATCACGAGAGAATTTTAAGAGAAGTAACAGAATTTAATCGTGATTGGGGTGGATATTTTGTAGCCGTTGAGAACGGAAAAGTAGTTGGTGCGGCTGGCGGGGGAATGATAGGTGAAGAGGTCGGAGAATTATTCGTTATATACATTGATCCTATAAGAAGAAATGAAGGGATTGGCACGAAACTATTAGATGCTGTTACGAAACAACAGAAAGAAGAGTATGGAGCCAAAGAGCAATGGGTGTCTGTTCAAAAAGGAAATATGAAAGGAATTCCATTTTATGAAGCCAAAGGTTTCAAATTTCAATATGAAAACGTTCCAGAAGAATATCCAACGTATATTAAATTAAGACATTCTAGAAAGATATGAAGTCATTTTTCATTGAACTATCGAACTGTATAGCACAGATAAGAATATAAAAGGAGGCAAAAATCATAAATAAAGATTTGAAATATCAGGTCAGTATTGGTTTTCGTACTTTATTTTCTTCAATCACTTTTTTCTATGGACATGTAACGATTTTGTTACTAGCTTTGATACCATCGTTAATTCGTGCGTACCAAATGCTACAAAATTTAGATACACCTCTCATTTTGGAATTGGTTGTTGAATCCACTAGAATCATTATGTTTGTATTAATGGTCCCTTTGTTGGAAAAAAGAGAATATGCGGTAATTAAACAAAAGACATTTTGGGATGAATTACTGGCAAGTGCATCGTTAAAATTGAAAAATAATTTCCCTCATATTTTCATTGCACAATTAGTTATTTATATTTTGATATTAGCTGTATTGGGAAATGTTCTTATTAGAATCTTAGTAAATAGTTCTTTTTTGTATATTATTGAGTTATTTAGCCTAGACGGGTATGCTGAAAGTGCTGTGTATCATGCATATCTATATTTTTTAAAGAATATTAGTATAATACCTCTAACTATGGTTTTTGTGTTAAAGGTAATTGGAGTAGGGCAAAGTATTAGAAGATAAATATCAACTGCAAATATTACATTGGTTATACCGATATATTTGTAATAATGACGATATGGTGGGGGATAAATCATTAGCGCTTTGATTTGAAAAAATAAAGAAAAGATTATTCTCCTCGTAGGACGATGTATAACAATTTGCGAAAGAGTGTCTGTACAGGAGTAACGGAATACGTGTTGCACAGTACAAATCTACTGGTAATTAAGTACAAGGCATTAAGGACGATCACTCAATTAGGGTGATCGTTTTGTCGTTACTTATTAGTAAGTTTACAATCACTTTTGGATTAGATGGGCGATTTTTTTGCCCATACCCTTTATAGGGAAAATGGATATTCGGATGTGGAACCTGCAGTTCAGGATTTCACCGTCTGTACAGCTACGGACGAGGAGATAGTATTTAATCATTACTATAATTTCAGATAAACTTAAAACAATAATGTTTTAGTTAAATCATTAAAGCTTGATAATCAATCCTAAAAACGTCCATTGTGTACTTCGTTTAAGGTAGGGTTAGTCTATGATACATTTAAACTAAATGTATCAAAACAAAATTTGGTTTTGCAAGGCAAGTGTACAAGGAACAGTAAGATTGGAATTGATTTGTTCGAAATATTTCTTAAAATGGGGTGTGATTTATGTTTGATAATGATGTTACAGCAAATCTGAAAATTAAGTACCCGATTATACAAGCACCTATGGCTGGAGGAGTGACGACATCTAAATTAGTAGCTGAGGTTTCTAATTCCGGAGCTTTAGGAATGATTGGAGCGGGCTACATGACAGCTAATCAGATTCGAGAGCAGGCCAGAGAAATAAAAAAGCTAACGTCCCAATTTTTTGGGGTGAATTTATTTGTTCCTAACGAATTTTATGTCACAGATTATGAAATAAAAACTGCTAATCAATTACTAAAACCTATTCGCGAACAATTGCATTTACAGGATAAAGAAGACATAGAAATTCCCAAATTTAAAAAAGCGTTTGAAACATTCCACAACCAAGTAAAGGTCATAATTGAAGAAAAGATTCCAGTTTGTTCCTTTACATTCGGTATTCCTTCAATAGAGATAATTCATGAATTAAAACAGCATGGAATTATAATATTGGGAACAGCCACAACCGTCAAAGAAGCAATGGAAATTGAAAAGAGTGGAATGGATATGATTGTCGTTCAGGGAAGCGAAGCAGGTGGACATCGGGGCAATTTTTTAGAAGACCATCAAGAAAGTCAAATTGGTCTATTTTCACTTATACCACAAGTTGTTGACAATGTAAGTATTCCTGTAATTTCTGCTGGAGGAATTATGGATGGAAGAGGATTAACGGCTTCTCTTTGCTTAGGAGCTAAAGGGGTACAAATGGGTACAGCTTTTTTAACTTGTATTGAAAGTGGAGCAAGCGAGATTCATAAAGAAGAAGTTCTCCATACACCTGAGGATCAGACAATTATGACACGTTCTTTCTCTGGAAAGTGGGCAAGAGGAATAAAAAATAGATTTATTTTAGATATGCAGAAAAGTGAAGAATCCCTACCAAAATTCCCCGTACAAAACTCGCTAACCAAAGGGATTAGAAAAGCCGCTACTTTACAAAATAACCGCGAATATATGTCTCTTTGGTCAGGGCAAAGTCCAAGGTTAGCTAAAAAACAAACGGTTAAATCTCTACTAGAAAGTGTCGTTGAGGAATCAAAAAGAATTTTCGGTAATAAATAAGAAAACACATCCTAGAATGCCCTATACATATAAAAAATACATTAGACATACCTAATGTGTTTTTTACAGTTCATACTTATTAATTTTTTCAATAAAGGAGGATAAAGCTTTATTAGTTGCTAAATCCTTGCGTCTAACAAGGTGTGTCTCCATAGGTCGATATTCTTCTGGCAGGGGAGTTAAGTTGTATTCCTTTTCTCGGGTTTTCCTCATTACAGTCTAACCATTTTTGTGATTAATAGAATTTAATACATATTTTGGAAAAATAATGCTACACTTAAGTTATCTAAAATCACGTGTAGCATTTTTTCTTGTTCAACGAAGTTGGAATGCGGAAGCAAGTGAGCTTTTGGAATTTATCTTTAGACTTATCATTGGGGTGTTGTTTTTAGTATTTGGATTTATTTGACTGGTTAAAAGGAAGCTAATATGGTTCGTGAATTTTGTTTTGATAGTGATAGGAGTTGCCTTTCCGGTTTACGCTTTTTCGACTTTATTTGGACTAACCTAATGGTACGGTGCAAATAGGTAATGTCTAAGATTACTATGTTAGGAAGGGAAGATGAAGACGCTTTGAGTAAAAATATTGCACTATTAGATCTTATTTTTTATGTGATTTTACCTTTAATTTGTTGGAATGGTTTGCGTGAATTTATTGGTGATTATTATGCAATGCTGACTTCTTCTGTGCCAGCTATCCTGTACAGCTTATATCGCTTTTATGAAGTGAAAAAAATCAATATAACTGGGTTATACATAATTTTTACATTGATAATTGGCACTCTCATAGATGTATTAGCAGGTTCTTCTATTCAGCTGCTTTGGAACAATGTTTATTTTAGTATAGTGATTTGCGTTTTTTTCTTATTGACCATTCTTGTAAGGAGACCAATGGCCTTATATTTTGGTTTGGATTTTGTAGAGTTGCGAGGTCAGGATCGTACATTTAGTAAGCATCTTTTTTATCAAAAATCAGTTTTGCGTATTTTCCAGATAGTAACTTTGTTGTTTGCAATTAGAAGTGGTCTTATAGCAACGATAAAAGCATGGCTAATAGTAGAATATGGCGTGGAAGCTTTTGATAAAGGAGTTCTCATAAGACAAATAATAAGTTGGGGAATCACCGGATTTATAGTCATCAGTTACTACTACATAGGGAAGATAATAAATGATAATCCTACTTTAGTAAATCAAGTTGAAAAAGAGTTATATGGAGAGTCTGAAAAGATTGGAAAAGAACTATAACAAGCTAATATTTTTAAAATGGAACTTCCCAATGTGTGGAGGTTCCATTTTTTTAATATTTAATAGAGCCTAATGTAAACTAAAACAACAATAATATGCCAATAATTAATAATAATTTATTGATTAACAATAAAAAGTGTATTAAAATCAACATTATAGAAATACAATATAAGGAAAAAAAGATTTTTGGAACAAAAAATTCTGAAACGGAGTGGTCATCATGGGATTTTCCATAATATTTTTATTGATGATAGGTGTTATTGCCATTACGTCCTTCGTTATTCCTTTTATAGTTTTTAGAAAAAATGAGGAAGGAAAATCACCTCGAATCATTTCTTATGTCGTAGTAGCGTTGTTGGTTTTGCATTGGTTATTTTTCTTAACTGGCGGTTACACTTTACTTCCAACGAATATTGCAGATGCCATTTTTATGCCTGTATGGTTCGTGCTATGTGCAGCAGGATATTTCACCGCTATATATAAATTTAAAAACAACAAAAGGTTTGCCATCCCAGTTGCTGGACTGACAACAATCAGTTTATTATGTAGCATTTTCATTAACGGAATATCGAACATGTAAAGCTTACTTTTATTCAAAATACGGCTCGGGTTATTTTTCGATGTAACGCTAAGGGGGACAATATGAAAAAGAAACTACTATGGTTAGGTGTGTGTTTGTTATTTTTCCTCATACTATCTATTTTTGGACCCTATAACATGTGGAAAGAATTTAATGAAGACACGGCTCTCAAGCAATTAATTTCAGAGGATAATACCTTCCAGGGACTTGAAGTAATGGAGACAGACTACTTTGGTTCGGATACGTATTTAATCCAGACGAAAGAAGACGATGGAGAAATAAGAAATTTTATAGTGATGAACTACCACTCTTCGGTTATGAACGGACATTGGAAGGTATTTGAGCAAACATCGAATGGATATTATTATTGATAGTAGGCTTTTAGAATGATCTTTATTATGTTAATAATGCAGATTACTTCAACAAGCTAAACAATGGCTCAGTTCACGATACTGAGCCATTTTATGTTTTTTCAAATTAATGCCTATTAAGCCTGTATTTTTGCGATAGATGAAGGAACCCGTTATGAAATGAATGACAACCATTTTTTATTTTCCTATAAAAAAATGGAACCTTTCCTAATTGAAATACATCTTACTTTCGAGAGACAAAAAACAACAAAATGATAAGGAGGGGGATTCTTGAATAAGAAGGAAGTTCTAGAAGTATGGATAGATGATTATACCAACCGTCTTGTTAGACTTGCCTATTCCTACATAAAAGATTGGCAAAAAGCAGAAGACCAAGTGCAAGAAGCATTGGTTGTATAAGTGGTCGATTTCCTTAATATACCCCCTTTTCGATTTCCGAAAGCGATTGTAACAGCTATTAAAACACCTCGTTTTCTATCATTCTGTAAAACTGTAAAGCTGTATTTATGTATTCCTGTACAAAGTATTCTACACTTACTCTAAAAATCTTTATAGAAAATCGCTGTACCTACAGAATATACACGAATACATAAATCAAGCAAATTGTATTCCAATGATGTTTCATGCGGAATCGTCTACTGTGCTTTTTAGAGAATCATTTAAGGAATGTTCTCCTGTCCTCTGTTGTTTTACTATATATGATTAATTTTGATAATTTCTTAACTTACAATAAACTTTCTTATATTCAGGAAAGTTACTCACCAAATTATCGATAAATGGGGACCGAAAGGCACACAATTCCCAATAAAATTATATCCATTTTTTGTTAAAATTAATATAGACATATACAACCCAAGATCTCCTTCAGAATTTTTGCATGGGGGGTATAGACGAGAATTATTATTCTTCCTTTTTAGAAGAATAAATGAATGAGTATCAAAGAATAAAACATTAGTAAACTATATTAGGAGGAGATTATTTTGAAAAAGATTTTTGTGTTAACTTTAACAATTATTTTAGCAATCTCAACAATACTACCATCTGTGTCACAGGCAGAAGTAGGGACAAAAGTAAAGCAGCCAACAGTATCGGGAAAAGTCATTTCTAAACAAAATATAAAACTAGATAAAGAAATTATAAGCATCGCAGATAAATACATAAGCATTAAAAATAATAATTTTAAAATAACAAATTATAAAAAACTAAAAGAACAGATTACAAAAGAAAATCTTCACTTGGTTAAAAAGCAATTGCATGAAGTTAATAAGATGATAAAGTCATATGAAAAAGTAGAAAAAAAAGATAATGATACCTTACAATTTAAAATGACTGACAGAGAACTTAAGGCAAAGGTAGAAAAATCGGGTTATGAGTATGATTTGAATGTGGGAAATGATGGCATTCAACTGTTCTCACATAATAACGGCATAAATAAAGTAGATTGGCACTGGTGGGGAGCAGAGATCTGGTTAAGTAAAACAACTGTCGCAAATATAATAAATGGAGGCATAACTGGAGGAACCGCTATTTTAGGTTGGTTAATTCCTGGATTGGGACATGCTCTACTTATTGCAGCACAAGGTTTTATTGTAGGCTTATTTGTTAGTGAAAATGCAAGAGCAATCAAATTCAATATTTCCTGGAATACTTATATTTGGGGATTTGAATATCAGTAAGGAGTTACTTTAAATGAGTTTTAAAAAACGATTAATAATTGCTATTTGCTTTTTGGGAGTTTCTTTAGCTTTTATATTTTGGAATTTTAAACCAAGTGTACTCCAATCTTTATTGCTTATTATTTCAGCAATGTGCGCAAGTTTCATTTTAAAGTGGGATAGAAATGGTAACGAAGAAAACAGGTAATATTGAAAAACGAAATGTCGTAGTAGAGACATTTCGTTTTTTATTCTATTATTCCAGAATGTAACATTTAATAAAAAACGGCTCTATTATATATGTTGGGGTATAAAAAATAAGCATAATAAAACACGCAAGCTTCTATATCCGAATTGACGAGAAACAAATCAAAGGTATAGGAGGTGCGTGTATATGCAGTTTAGCATGAAATTACCTGGGTTAGAAAGTGTTATAGTCACTAAGATGGAAGAGCTAGAGGGGAAATATTGCTTACACGTAAGGCTACCAGTTAAGAAGCGCCGTTGTCCTGCTTGTGGGGAGAATACAAGCCGTACCCATAAAACTACAATACTTAAAAATCTTTGAAAGAACGTATCGAAAGCGAAGATATATGTGCACTTGTGGAAAGAGATTTCCTGAGAAGTATCAAGCTGTAGAGCGATATCAAAAACATTAAATAGAATGGAATCAAGCCCAGGGCTTCGTGTTATTCAAGGGAAAAACTTTAAAGATACTGCGGGACAGTTCAGAACTTCTCAAACAACAGCTATACGTAGATTTGATCAATTGGCAGCTACTAGTCTAAAAGAAGTCGACACATTACCTCCAGTAATAGCTATGGATGAATATAAAGGAGATACTGCAGAAGGGAAACCGCTGATGAGGAAATAGGGGTCCCCCTTGACCAAACCGTACTTTTAGGATTCAGCACACATATAGAGGTCTTTTCTAACTAATAAACATGGAGGCGATTGCGAAATAAAAGCAGTCGCTTTTTTATTTGTCTAGGAAATTATAAAAGTCGGTAGTTGTGGATAACTTTATGCTAAAATCTACTTATCATTTACGAGGAGAAAAAGATGAGTAAAGGTTCTGGAGTTATTAAACAAATATTAAAAGATCACTTTGCAGGTTTTTGGGAATTACATTCTACTCATTTTCCCGAATCTTATGGTAGTCATATTAAAGAAACAGTAGAAAAAACGATTAGATGTGGTACTGCTGATTTAGGGTATGCTCGATATGAATGTCTAGGATGTGAAGGGAAACCTATGCCTAAATTTGTTTGTTTCACTTGAAAGTAGGCTTTGTCATCGATGCGGAAAAAAGTACATTGATGATTGGTCAGATAAACAACAGGAAATGATCTTCAATGTAACTCATCGCCATATGGTATTCACCATTCCTCAAGAGATAAGAAAAGTATTTTATGACGATCGTAAAAAATTTAATGAATTGAGTAAACAAGTTTCTGAAGTTTTTCAATTCCATAATTATCGGAAAAGTAAAAAGCGAGGATTCCGTTCAGGAATCATTACAGTAATACATACATTTGGTAGAGATTTAAAGTTTAACCCACATATACATGCATTAGTTACTGAAGGTGCATTAGATAACAATAATGAGTGGGTGAACAACGGATATATTCCATATGAGTATTTGAGAAAATCATGGCAGAAAGTAGTATTAGATTTATTGAAAGAGTGGTTTCCTAATAAACAAAAAGTAATTAACCTTATAAATGAGGTATATAAAAGATACCCCCATGGTTTTTATGTGAATGCTGAGAAAAAAATGACAAACGCTAAAGCAGTGGCTAAATATATTGGAAGATACATGGCTCGTCCAGCTATCGCAGAATATCGAATAGAAGATTACGACGGTAAGAGTGTTCATTACTGGTATGAAGATCATAAAACGGGTAAACGAGTGGACAAGAGAATTCCTGTGTATAGATTCCTATTTGAAATACTTCAACACGTACCACCAAAACATTTTCGTATGGTAGGAAGGTTTGGATTGTATAGTAGAAGGTCTCATCATAAGGCACAACAAATATTGAGTTTGCATGCATTTATAAGAACGAAACAGATAGAGTTGCTTTTAGAGAAAAAAACTAAAAAGAAAACGTATCGACAACGAATGATTGAATCCTTTGAAAAGGATCCATTTGAATGCCCTTATTGCCATCGAAAGATGGAGCTTGTAGGAATATGGAACTCTGATTACGGTTGGCTGTATCACTATATGGAGGATATAGAGATGGAAAGAAGGAGGACATACGGAATTGGCAAACCAAAAAAGGCAGGATAGTCTATCAGAAGAATTTGATGATTGGTTGGACGAAGAGGATCCATTTGGATTAAATGAAGAGATAAAAATTGTTATATTTAAGTGTCTAGATTGTAAGGGAACTGATGAAGTACCAGAGTACATCATCGGTGAATTTAGTGTAGACAAAAATAATAGTGAGGAAGTCGAATTACATTGTCCTCACTGTAATGGCACTATGATTGAAGCGAGAAAAAATCCCAAGTAATTAGTTATTACTTGGGACGTAATTTAGTCGCGTTAGCGATTTTGTTCCATAGTAATGGGTGTCCCGTTCTTTACAAGAAAATTAATCTTCGCTATACTTACAAATGATTAATCAATCAGTCGTACGTATAGTAGGTGAGCATATGCCTTTATCAGAAGAACAAAAATTAAATATGAAGAAAAGAAGGGAAACGATTCTCGAGGTAGCGACAACTCTTTTTGCTACGGAAGGGTATGAGGGGACAACGATTAAAAAGGTTTCCGAAGCGGCTAACATTAGTTATGGCAGTGTTTTTACTTATTTTAAGGAGAAAGAGGAACTTTTTCGTACAGTCGTGTTAGAGCCGCTGGATAAATATGCCGAAGTATTATTTGACTTTAATGCAGACGCGGATGATCCAATGAAAGAAATAGAAAAAATGATCAACACACACATTCATCTTTTTGCCGGAATGAATACCTATTTAACACTTGTTGTTCAAGTGATTGGGCAACACAATAAGTTTCCTGAAATATTTAGTGAACTGGATCAATTTCATAATAAACTACTGGATAAAGTTAGTCAGCTTGTAAAGAATGGACAGAGCAAAGGAGTGTTCATTGAACAAGAGCCATTTACAGTAGCCGCCTTATATACGAGCCTATTAATCGGGGTCCGTTTAAATACGACAGATACAAGGCTAGATGAAATTTGGGATAGTTATATTTCATCGATATTGAATTTATTTGGACCTATTTATAAATAGGTTTTCTTTTTACACTATTAACGATTGATTAATCAATCGTTAATGGAGGGGTGAAAAATGATATTTAAGTCCTTTGATAAAACCATTCAACTTCGCTTAATGCTGATGTTTATTACTTCAACATCCACAGCGGCTGTACTCCCTTATTCAATCATATATTTTTCGAAACAAGTTGGAAATTTCATCACAGGTATTTTATTTTTAATCGTCATGAGCGCTAATGTATTGGGTTTGGTGCTAGGTGGCTATGTCTCTGACAAAATTGGCAGGAAGAAGATTATTCTAATTTCTGAGTTAATTATCTTTGTTGGGTATATCGGTGTCGCCTTTACGAACTCCATCTGGGGAGTGTTTCCTTATGTCACATTTGTGTTCTTTATTTTGATTCTGTTTAGTAACGGCGCAGGAACTCCTGTTTATCAAGCTTTAATTATTGATAGGAGTACTCCAGAAGAAAGAAAGTCTATTTACACCTATTCCTATTGGATACGCAATATTGGTTTTGCTATTGGTAGTATGATAGGGGCCTTTTTATTCTTTGACTATCCTTTTTATTTGTTTCTAGGTGTTGGTGTTACGACATTATTCTCGTTCTTCATCACGTATCTATTTATTAAAGAAACTTACGTACCGGTTCAACAGAGTAATAATCCAATAGGAAGAGAATCCTTCCAAATAGTAAAATCTTATACAAAAATTATGAGTCATAGGGTTTTTGTCATCTTTTCCTTTGCAAGTCTTCTGTTTATTTCAGTTGAAGAGCAGTTAACGAATTACATCGGTGTACGTTTGGCAAAGGTGATATCTGCTCCTATTCCATTTGTTTCATTTCTACCATTTGAAGTCGATGGAGTGAATCTTATAGGTATATTGAAATCAGAGAACACGATTCTTGTAGTCTGCTTTACAATGCTGTTGACAGGCTTTATTAGGAAAAGGAAGGATCGACATGTATTATTAATAGGTTTGTTTTTGTTCTTTGCTGGATATGCGATTATCAGTATTAGCCAATCGCCAATCATACTTGTTTTAGCTATGTTTTTTGCTTCGATGGGTGAAATTATGTATATTCCGGTTTCACAAGCAATGCTCTCCAACATGGTTCCTGATCATGCTCGTAGCACATATATGGCATTCTACTCAATTACAGCCATTCTTGGGGTTAGTTCAGCAGGGATATTTATGATGATAAGTAGTTGGTTACCACCTTTTGTTTTAACTTTTTTAATAGGAATAATGGGTGCTGCGAGTATAACGTTATTTAATTATCTAATTAAAACACAAAGTGATCAGCCAAATTGATTATCTTGTTTTATTCTAAATCTATGGGGAATACAAATATACATTTCACTATTGTGATACCCATCTAATTAGATTATAATCTAATTAGATGACCTTTGGGGGTGCCTTTCATGCAGCTAGATAGGATAGTGAATTTTCATAAAACAATTGGAGATAAAACAAGAATAAAAATTATCGCTTTATTACAGGGTGGACCCTTACACGGGCAAGCTCTGGCTGGGAAATTAGGATTGACACCACCTACTATTTCTTATCACATTACGAAGCTACGAGAAATTGATGTTATTTTTCAGCGTCGTGATAAGAATACAATCTATTTTCATTTAAATGAGAAAAAACTTCAATCGATGGCCACTGCGATTTTACAGATTAGAGGTGAGGACATGGAAGCATTTCATATGTCAAAAGATGAGAAATACAACATCATTACTAATTTCTTTGATGATAATGGTAAACTAAAAAATCTGCCTGCCCAACGCAAGAAAAAGCTCGTAGTACTAGAACATCTTATGAAAGGTTTAAAAATAGGCCGTACGTATCAGGAAAAAGAAATCAATGAATATATTAAACAGTTCCATGATGATTATGCAACGATACGACGCGAGTTCATCATGTGTCATTTCATGAATAGACAAGATGGAGAGTATGAGTTGAATCCGAAGGAAATGTGGTTGATTTGAGTATAACCTGTTTTAGTACAGTCAGGACCTTGACTTCTTGTTATCAAATAAGTCAAGGCTTTTTCTTGTTAATCTAATTAGATGACTATCGAATTTGGTGGTGATTAAATGAATAACTGGAAAGCGTGGAAGCAGGAGAAAAGCTATCAAAAGTTGTTTTGGGCCGGTACTGCAAGTGGAATAGGAAATAGATTTGCACAAGTTGCAACTCTTACATTACTCTATCAACTAACAGGCTCAGGCTCTGCAATTGGACTTTACTTTGCCATACGCCTCATACCATTTTTAGTTATGGCACCTTTGGGTGGAATGCTTGCGGATCGATTTTCAAAGAAGAAATTATTAATTACGATGGATGTGATTCGAGCTCCATTTGCTCTGGCTCCTATTTTCGTGCATGATTCCGAGCAATTGTGGATTATATTTATGAGCGTATTTTGTCTAGCGTTAGGAGAGGCTTTATATGCCCCAATCAGAATGGCATCGATACCTGCAATGGTGAAACAGGATAGATTATTGTATGTGAATGCAATCGAACAAATTATGGTAGGCGTTGTCCTTGTTTTCGGTTCAAGTTCTGGAGGAATTATTTCCTATTTATTTGGATTACATATCCCTTTTCTTTTAGATGGTATAAGTTTTCTAATAGCTGCATTGCTCCTATCCAAAATATCAATACCGGTAACAACCAAAGCTAAAGTGAACGTTAAGCAGCCAAAAACATCTACTCATAAAAAATCTGCACATAAGCTGATTATCGGCTCTTTTGCATTAATCGTCATTCTTTTTGTGGAATGGACTATGCCATTGGCTAACGGTATTGATAATGTGTTAATGAGTGTATATGCATTAGAGGTTTTTCAAACGGGAGATTTAGGTGTTGGGTTTATTTATGCTTTTTTAGGAATAGGGTTTGTTTTAAGTTCATTCCTTTCCAATCTACTGAAGCAAAAGTTAGTGACACTTACGGTTGTTTTTATTGCATTTGAGGGGATTGGACACCTGCTATTAAGTATTGCTCCATCGTTTATAGTAGCCCTGTTAACGGTATTATTTATTACGTTTGTAGGCGGAATAAGTAACATCTGCCTAACCACCATTACGATGAAAATCATACCGAAATCCATGCATGGTACTTTTTTCGGCTTGACTACCATGATAGCCAATACTACATTAGGAATTTCCATGGGAATAGTAGGAATTTTGCTGGAGGTTTTCGAACCAAGGTCCTTAAGCTTCCTTGTGGGGATTACGTATATGATCCTTACCATCCTATACGCCCTTTTATTTTTACAAGTTGATTTACTGCATGAGAAAAGGAAACTAAGAAGGAGCTTGTAGAAAGAAATGACGATACGATCCATTACTGGTTCGTGTATTTAGAAGTGATTGGTAGTACAATAACTCCAATAAAACTTAGTAGATTTAAGGTCCTATATCAGGTCCTATATCATGAGAGGATTTCACATATGAAAATTATCTTTAATCGCCCACAAATTGGTGTTACAACCAAAGAAATAACAATAGAAAGAGATGGAGAAAAAATAGGAGAAATGGCACGTTGGTTTCATTCACAGGAGGAAAGAATTTTAGGAAATCCAATTGATAATATTAATATAAAGGTCTCCTCTAGAGAAGAAAACTACAAAATAGAGAAAGAATCGGCAGCATTGGATCGTGGAGATCGCTGGAGCATATACAAAGATGAATTGGTCATAGCCGAAATGGCGATGGAAAAAAGGATAAAGAAAAAACACCGAATCCATGTAAAGCTTGACCAGTCCTCTGAACTCTCAATTCAAGCAACATGGAAAGGAAACGGAGTCATTACTATAAATGACAAACAGGTTGGGGAAACTAAATCTACTGGATTTTTGTTCCATTCGAAGATCGTAATGGAGACAGAAAACTTGGATAGCGTGATTGCACCCACTCTTTTTGCAGGTATTACCTATGTATTTTGGTTATCGAGTCGATTTTAATGAGGCAGTATAAAATGATTGCATTGAATAACAATTGGTTATTCCTTCGTTTGTCTATCTCGTTCATTTCTATTACTTTATCTTACTTCTTGTTTTTTATCTTTTTTTATATTGATTTATATTATGATCATTCAACGATCAAATATTATCGATTTCTATACATAGGAGTTGCATTGCTTGGATTTCCATATTATCCATTTTTCCTGCTTCCTACAAAAATGAAACCAGCCAATTAAAATATAGTGGCTTAATAGGACTAATTCTGTTACCTGTATTATTCTTTATGATACCGCGCTTTTTACCTGATGAATTTTGATGTTTTGAGCAGCGCAACCAATAGTTGCGCTTTAGTTGGTGGTAAGCAACCAGTGAAAATTATACGATGACAGTGACTTGAATGGAAGGGAATGTTGATTGATGTCATTAGGAATTAATATTAGAAATAAAAGAGTATCCTTGAAATTTTCACAAGAGTATGTGGCTGAAAAACTAAACGTTAGTAGACAAGCAGTCTCAAAATGGGAAACGGATCAATCAGAACCATCTACAAATAATCTAATAAAACTAGCTGAACTATTTAACTGTGAAGTCAATGAAATAATAGCACCTGAAACATGTATAAAGGACAAGAAGAGCGAGATAAGCAGGATGGAGCAAATGAATAAGGATAAAAAAATGCAATTATCAGCTTTCTATGGTCGAATTCTTACCTTAATATCCTTTCTAGGCGGAATTGGTGCCTATTCTGATCAAAGAGATTTAACGCTTAATTGGTATTGGGGATCACTATTTATTCTTGGGTTGGGCTTAATACTCTGGTCTTCAAGGGATTACTTTCATAGAAAATCTGGCCCCAAGAAAATAGTAATCCTTGACTTGCTTTTTAGTTTCACATTCTTTTTATATTTCCTCCTACCTTTTGCGAGAGGCATTAGCACTTTGTGTACATTAATGTGTGGAGCTTTGCTCTTGATTATCCTTAATAATAAATTTTTCCTACCAGTTTGGAGAACAACTGAAAACAAATTGTAATTCACTTTGTTAACAAAATACCCCCCTCATAAAAGACGATCACCGTTTTAAGGTGATCGTTTTGTCGTATTTTCTCTTTACTAGTTCACGATTTATTACAAAGTTATGGATTGTTATTCAGATATGTTCTTATTTAAACAGTAAGTATGATGAACCGTTCAAAGTTATAGGGGTGTTAGTTCTTCCTCTTGTTTAAGCTATTCAAATTTGATGTTAAAGGAATGTGGATCAAACCCATTGTCTTTTGCGACGTTTTGAACAATTTGTTTGATGTTTGATTTTTCTTCATCTTTAAGTTTCGTTGAACCACTAAATATTAATTGAATGTCCTCTAATGAAGAATATTGCATAACAGAGTACTCTGAAAACCCCTCGTTTTTTAAATGTTCTTTTATATCCATACTTACACCAGAATCCTCAATTTTCTCATGGGCTTCTTGTGCTATATGGGAATGTATCATTAACGGGATTTGTTTAACTAAAAAAAACGCTATAATAATAATTAACACAGAACAAACACCATATAACAAATATTTTTTCACTAAAAGACCCCCAATAATTTTAGTTATCAAAATAATATGACTTGGACCAATCCATCATTACATCTTATTTCGCAAACGCGAATTCTAGACTTGCATACAAACATTTTTGGCACTATTGATGATTTGATTAACAAATAGGAGGTAAACCAAAATTATTGGTTATTACTGCGATGGATGAAGGTGCTGATCAATGAAGGATTAGTACCTTTTCTGTTGAAGTAAATAGCAGGTTTG
Source organism: Radiobacillus deserti (assembly GCF_007301515.1). Lineage (GTDB taxonomy): Bacteria > Bacillota > Bacilli > Bacillales > Amphibacillaceae > Radiobacillus > Radiobacillus deserti. Next base: position 3,050,283 of record NZ_CP041666.1, on the reverse strand, counting down.
TCTACGACAGAATTTTTAAAAAGGGGTTAAGCAATGGAAAAGTGGGATCTATATGATAAGCATCGTAATAAAATAAAAAAACAAATAACTCGTGGAGACGAAATGACATCTGACGAATTTCATTTAGTAGTACACGTATGTATATTTAATTCAAAAGGAGAGATGCTCATTCAACAGCGTCAACCCTTTAAGCAAGGATGGCCGAACCTTTGGGACATCACTTGTGGTGGTAGTGCGATTGCAGGCGATACAAGTCAGCAGGCGGCTTCACGAGAGTTATTTGAGGAGTTGGGGATTCATTATAACTTTGAAAAGATACGTCCACATCTTACTATTAACTTTGAGCGTGGCTTTGATGACTACTATTTACTTAAATATGATTACGATTTGAAAGATTTGACATTGCAGACTGAAGAGGTAAAAGCAGTCAAATGGGCTTCTAAAGAGGAAATTTTAAAGCTCATCGAACTTGAAACATTTATACCCTATTATGAAAGTATCATTGCGTTTCTTTTTGAGGGTAGACATCATTATGGGTCTATTCGTCTTTAAATGTAACGTGCAAATAAACAAACTATATAAAAATCTTGTAAGAACACAACAGAAGGTGTTAATTGCATTGATTAATCATATAGAGAATTAGGTTTTAAAAAGTAAAATAGATTGTGACGTTTTATCTGTTTTCCTCTTTTGGTTTACTTTGAGGGTGTGGGAATACTTTTCCAATAGTAACGAAGGTTCGAAGTAATAATAGAATGTGAAATGACACACTTAAATTAAAGGGTACCAATGTTAAACAAGGGGATTCGTCTTTTTTGGTTGAAGTAACAAGGAAGAAAAGTTGAAAAGAATAAGTTTATAATATCTTTTAGTTTAGAAGAAAAAAGTAACGTTTGTGGAAGAGTTTCAATCCTTTCTTAACTATTAGGCAGAAATGTTGATAAGCTACTGGTCATTACTTTTAAGTATCTTTTCTATGCCTTTTTTCTTTGCGCTGATATATGGAATAATAAGAATCCATCCTGATTTTGGTGTTTTTCTTGTTGCGTTGTCTATTATTTTATCTTTGATTTTTGGTGTTTTTTCTCTTTTTAAAAATACGGAAAAAATTCCCTTGCAATTTTTGCAATATTAGTCTCCATAGGAAGTGGGGTATTTTTCATTTTCGCCTTACTGATGTCACAAATGGTAGAACCAACTGCATAAGATTGTAGATTGTTAAGGTTAAACTTTTCAACTAAAGGGTGCAAGAGTTAAACAAGAGGAACGTCAATCGGCGTTCCTTTTTTCTTGAAGCGACAACGTTTATTGGAATTTTATGTTAAAATCAATGTGAATAGTTGTAATTAAAATTATATGGGGAGATGTTTTGAGTGGATAAAGATCAACGTAAAATTTGGAATGAAAACCATAAAAAATTTAGAGAAATTCTGTTAAGTCCAGAAAAACATAATGAAGCAATCGAATTATTCTTATCATTGCATTCTTTTCTTCACTCTTCCTCAATTAGTAATTTGAATGTAACCTTAGCAGATGAATTAGTGAGTGACTTGGATGAAAAAGTATTTAGACAATATCCAGTTTCAAATCCTGATACTAGAAATTCTATTGCGTGGCATCTTTGGCATATTACCCGTATTGAAGATATGACGATGAATATATTAGTCATTGATAAACAACAAGTTCTTCATACTGCAAACTGGCTTGAGAAAATGAACATCTCTTTTCTTCATTCTGGAAATGATATGAGTGAAGAAGACATTGCTGTATTAAGCTCAAAAATTGATTTTAATTCATTATTAGAATATAGAGAAGCAGTCGGTAATCGTACACAAGAAATTATTTCTTTGGTAAGCCCTGAACAATTTAAGATGAAAGTTGAACCAAACAGAATTAAACGGTTATTTGATGAAAATGCAGTAATGTCAAAATCTAAATGGTTAGCTGAATACTGGAGCAAAAAAGACATTGCAGGTTTAATTCTGATGCCTGCTACAAGGCATATACTTCTACACTTAAATAAATGCATTCGTATAAAGGACAAACTCCATAAGAAGATGAGGAAATTGGGATAAGTGTGAGGATGACCTGATTTGTTAATGAGCTAACGAGAGCGAATTCTTACAAGGTATCCACCTTTCTATATAGAGGGAAGTTTAGTGCAACAAACAAAATTCTGTTAAGGTATCATTAGAGCGAAGATTCAAGGAGAATAAGAAGATGAACATTGAACAAAAACTTTACCAAGCAGCAATAGATTTGATAGAAAAAAGATACCCTTCCGGTTGGGGTGGTGCCGCAGCGATGTATACTGAAGATGATCAAATCTTAACAAGTGTATCACCAGACGTTATCAATGCTTCAACTGAATTATGTATTGAAACAGGTGCGATTCTTGAAGCACATAAACTTAATACTAGGGTCACACATACTGTTTGTGTTGTAAGGGAAGATGAAAATGCTGAATTTACAGTCTTAACTCCCTGTGGTGTATGTCAAGAAAGACTTTTTTACTGGGGAGAAAATGTAAAAGCCGCTGTAACTAATCCAAATGGTAAATTAGATTATAAAACATTAAAAGAAATACAACCTTATCATTGGTATAAAGCCTATGAAGAGTAATTTTAAATATTAACTAACGAGTGGCTTATCTGAAACAGTAGTATAGACTCGGATTTAATGGTTATTACATAGTAAAAATCATTAGGAGGAATAAATTTGGATATTGTTGGAATTGCAATCTTACTCATTGTTTTCTTTTCATCCAGTATTATTGAGAAAAAGCTAAAATCAATTGAAAAACAAAATAATCGTATAATACAAGTTTTAGAAGAAATAAGAGATAAAAAATAATGCTATCTTAAAGTGGAAAGATGGTCATTATAATTCAAATAGCGGGTACGATTGTGAAAAGCAGTCGGTCCTTTTAACAAAAGAAAGGTATTGACTATAAAAACTTAACAGTATAAACTGTTAACTGTAGAAGAGGTGTTGAAAATGAATAATATATTAAGTCCAGATGAACCCGAATATGTCATAGATGCAATCAATGCCTTTGAAAAGATTATGGTAAGTGATGATTTCAGTGTGTCGGAAAAAATCGCCCGGATTTCCCAAGGGGAAAATTTTGTGCTTAAAATTCTGCTTAAAAGTGAGAGACCTGTTTCGCCGACATATCTCAGTGAGACAATGAATACTACTAAGGGTCGCATATCATCTATTCTAAAAACCCTTGAGAAAAAGGGTAAGATTGAGCGAGAAATTGACAAAGAAAATCGCAGAAACATACTTGTCACTATTACAGATGCTGGAAAAGCACATATCATGTCAGAATTGAAATCCATGTACAACATGATGGTAGGTGCATTTAAAAGTCTTGGAGAAGAAGAAACCAAAGAAATAATAAGACTTATGCAAAAACTTATTTCTGCCATGTCTGAGAATAATAATTAGTGAGTATCTAATGCAGGGAAACCTGCATTTAAAAATACCTAATAGTTTACAGTGTAAAAAATAAATACTAAAAACAAAGGAGAATTATTATGTCAAATTTAAATGAAAACACAAATCGCCCAGGTGGAACTTATAGCCTTGGAGAAATTGAAGTAGCAAGAGTGGGCTATGGAACCATGCAGCTCCCCAAACTAAAAGAAGAAGCAGATGCAAAAGCTATTTTGAGAAAAGCTTATGAGCTTGGTGTAAATCATTTTGATACAGCAGATTTCTACGGAAACGGCATCGCTAATCGTTATCTTGCAGAGGAATTGGGCAATGAGAAGGATGCTGTATTTGTTACGAAAATCGGTGCAAAACCGACCAAAAGGGGACCTCTACCTATGCTTCCAGCTCAACGTCCAGAAGAATTGCGTCAGCACATACAGGATAACCTTAAAAGCCTGAAGACAGATCATCTGAATATTGTAAATTTCAGACGTATCGCACCTGGTACATTTCCTTTGAAACCAAGTCAAAAGATAAATTTTGATGATCAAATGGCAGAGTTGATTGCCATGAGAGACGAAGGATTATTCGGAGCAATAGGTTTAAGTTCAGTGAGTCTTGAAGAGCTTGAGAAGGCATTACCATCTGGAATTGTCTGTGTACAAAATCAATATAACCTTACTTCTCGCAGTCAGGAACCTGTTCTTGAATTGTGTAAAAAGGAAGGAATAGCATGGGTTCCATTTTTCCCTCTCGGAGGAGGACTGCCAGGTTCAGCAAAGGTCACTGCCGATCCTGTAGTACAAGAGGTCGCAAAAGAAATGGGTATTTCACCGGTGCAGGTTGGTTTAGCTTGGTTATTACAACACACTGATAATACTTTAATCATCCCGGGCACAACATCAATTAGTCATCTTGAGCAGAATATTGCTGTAGGCAGTATTCGCTTTAATGAAAAAACAATGAAGAGGCTGGATGCTGTCAAAGCAGCTAAAGGTTTGGGAGCCTTAGTCAATAAATTCATGAGTCGATAAGATAACAAAACGGGATTTAAACGGAAGGTTTACTTTAAAGATTTTTTACTATATGTCTCTTTCATAAATAAGTAGTGTGCGAATTTAAGATCCAAGTTACGCTGTTATTTAAACTGTACTTTGTGGAATTTACACGTATTCCAGCCTCTGTTTGAATAATGTTTTCGGTGGAATGCAGCTTGGATTCCTTGCATTATTTGTCTTTAAAGAAGAAAATATGTTTTTCTTTGGAGAAAAGGTATATCTTTCAATTATAGGCTTTTTAAATGAATTATACGGTTATAGTATGTGAAGTTTTGTACTTAAACTACCGGGAGTTAGAGTTAAACAAGAGGAACGTCAATCGGCGTTCCTTTTTCTTTGTAGCAAGAAGATGTATTGGAATTTTATGTTAAAATAAATGTGTGAATAGTTGTACTTAAAGTAACGGGGCAGTAAAGTTTAATAAGGTGTTCGCTATTAGATTGTCTAATAACAACAGTATTTCAATGAAATTTTACTAAACATTATATTAGTATTGAAACACAAAGTATTTGTGTTAACTTAGTATGCATCGTTACACATAATAAGGAGTCCTATATGATAAGAAACTTAAAGGATTGGAAAGACCCCACGCTGTTACTATCTTCTATGGGAATATCTAGTATCGGAGACTTTATCTATTTAGTTGCGATTAATATTATTGTATATCAAATAACCGCATCGGCAACTGCTGTTGCAGGACTGTGGATAGTTGGACCACTAACGAACATTATTACTAAGTTCTGGACTGGTAGTTTTATTGATTACCGTAGTAAGAGGAAAGTAATGATTGTAACTTACATAATAAGAGCTGCTTTTATCGGCTTAATCCCACTGGCACCGAATATAACAGTTATATATGGGATTTTGGTTATCTTAAGTGTAGCAAAAGCATTCTTCCATCCATCATCAATGACATACGTTGCTATACTTGTTCCTAAAGAAAAAAGAAAGCAATTTAACTCTATTCGCTCCTTTACAAGTTCGGGGGCATTTATTATAGGACCAGCAATCGGTGGCTCTCTTATTTTATTGACCTCTGTTGAAGCAACATTGTGGTTAAATGCATTGTTCTTTCTGTGTTCAGCAATTTTATTATTTTTTCTACCAGATAAAGAACATATTAATAAAGAAACAATTCCAACACTAACTTTTTCCCAAGTGGTTCAGGATTTTTCAGTAGTTCAGAAGTTTATGTCCCTAAATAAATACATAGCAGTTACCTATCTTGGATTTATTATAGTTATGCTATTTACCTTTGCAATGGATGCACAAGAGGTTGTATTTACGCAACAAGTCATTGGGCTTTCTGAGATGGAGTATAGTCTATTGATAAGTATAACTGGGATTGGTTCTGTTATAGGTGCTATGTTGCTTGCAATCTTTTCAAAATTTTTCTCGCTCAGATATATGATTGTCATCGGTCTTGTCATGATGACAATAGGTTATGTAATCTATGCATTTTCATGGTCATTTCTATCAGTCGTGGTTGGGTTTGTAATCTTAGGTTTCTTTAATGTGTTCTTAAACTCAGGAATAATGACTTTTTACCAAAACAATGTTCCAGTAGAAATTATGGGGAGAGTTACAAGTATTTATCAGTTGATACAAAGTGCTGCTCAAGTGATATTTATTCTTGTAACAGGTTTTGCAGCAGATTTAGTTTCATTACGGCTTACAATTATCACGTTGGCACTTGTGATGCTTTCCTTATCTATAATCTTTTCCTTTTCAGTATTGAAGCCAAACAAAGCATTTTATTATCGAGAAGACCACAATGAAAAAGACACACTAAGTAATAAAATTGTATAGGATGCTTTTATAGAAAAGGTAGGTGAGAGATAAGAAGTGAGGACGTTATTAGAACTATCACGCACAGTATTTATTTTGTATTACTTGGTAGTTTAGGTAGGCAATTATAGAAGACATTTATAGAAACAAATTACAATAGAAAGCAACTGCCGAGAAATACCTACATTACACACTTATCTTACTTCAATAATACTGATTATTGCACCCTTTATTTTAGGTTCACTATCAAACTTACGGGTGTTAATATTCAACAAGGGGGATTCGCCTTTTACCTTGTTCAAGTTAAGAATCAGGAAAATTTTAATTGACTGTTCAATGATGGAGAGAAACTTCCATATTGTATAGATAAGTAACTATTATCAATGGAGGGCAAGATATGTATTATTTTAAATATTCTCCTGGGTTTCAGTTTAAAGATTCAACGAAACCGATTGACCTTTTTCAGGGCAGTAGGAGGATTGGGATAATAAGAAGAGTTTATAAAAACTGGATCACACAGTTACTCGATACGTCAATTTTGAAAAATTGGTTCACGGCGTATGAGATAGTAGATGTAAACAACAATATAAAGTTCAAATCGAATGAAAGTTCCTCCTTTTTTGGAAAAAGGCAATTCAATGTTACATATTTTGATGTTAATAGTATAGAACATTCCATTATTTTAAAAGATGTTCGTAAGTTTCATTTCAGCCCAATAGTAGAATTCAATTACAGAGAGGTAACGTACACAGTTACAAGAAAAGAAAGATTTGGTTGGACTGAATTTTCTATTGAGAACCAGATTATTGCAAAATGGAAGCAAATGAATATGACTTTGCCTTCAGAAATAGAAATACAATTAGTTAATGGAGACTATTTAGATGATATTTTTCTAATAGTGGGGGTATTTCATACATTTTTTTATGATTGGCGTTAGGTTAATCGTCAGCGAAAGAATACACTTCAAGTCATACGATGAGAGGCAGCCGATAAAATTTTGTACACCAATGCTTTAAGTTGGTATGTAAAATAATTATGTTTTAATTAGATCTTGATATGAAAAGTTGTAATCTTCCATTATTCAACTATTGGTGGCGTTAATCTTAGCAGGATTGACGCTATTTATGTTGAACTTATTCAACTAAAGAGCAGAAGAGTTCAGCAAGACCAACTATCTAAAGAAGCTTTGTCAATAAAAGGAGAATTTTTACTTTTAGTAATACACGAGCTATTCCATTTAGTGTTTATTCCTGATTTTATTAAATCTCAATAAACATTTATAGGGCATCTGTGTACATTTTAAAAAGTGTAACATATACTTGGAAAAACAAGGAAGTTAGAGGAGGTGAGAATATGAAGAATGAATTTTATACGTTGATTGTGGCATTATTGACAACAATTGTGCTCTATGGGATTGGTCATTTATTTCATATAGAGTTATTAGACATTCAATACAAAGACTTATCGAAAGAAGGAACAGGGCTATTTGAAGCAGAAATTGCACTGGTGCCGTTGGTAATAGGAGTATTAGTGGGAATTTTGTTTCATAAATGGAGAAAAACCAAGTCATGAAAGCTTGCTTTTATGGTTATGCGATAACAGAGATGGGATATCCAAGTCAAGATACATACTAGTTAAAGTGGGTCCCTTTGTCATAATATCAATTTTTTTTACCAACTCAATCTCATTCTTTAGTTAACACAAGTGCCGAGAGAAGCAGTTTTAATAAACAATGGAACTAAGACCTTTAGGAAACACGAACATAATGAATAATATATGAAACATAATAACATACTAATTTTACAATTAAGACTTATTAAACTAACGGATGCGTTGATCTTAGAAGGGATTAACGCTATTTTTGTTGAATTTATTTGACTATAGGGCAGGATATTTAAATAAGGTATTATTAAGGTGAGGTAGTAACATGGACGATTTTCGTTTGCTTAAAAAATTATGTGCCAAGTCAGAACTCGGAGAAACAATTGGAGTTCCAGTACCAATATCAGGTGGTCTTTTGCATAAGATGTATGCGGTCAAAACGGATAATGGAAAGTATGCCATCAAAAAATTAAATCCTCAAATTATGAAAAGACCAGATGCAATGAACAATTATATTAATTCAGAGAAAATTTCTTATTTGGTATCAAAGAAAGTACCAGCTGCCCCAGCAAGTATAATTAATGGTGACTTTATTCAAAAAATAGACAACCATTTCTTTATGGTTTTCGATTGGGTTGAGGGGAAAAATCTTAAACCAGCTTTAAATAATTGTAGTCATAGTGAAAAGATAGGTTCTTTATTAGCTGAAATTCATAAGACAGATTTTTCGGAGCTTCACATAAAAGAAGATTTAGAAAATAATGAACAATTCATAGACTGGCAGTATTACGTTAAAAAGGGACAAAAAATTAATGCTGAATGGGTAGTATTGCTGTTTGAAATTGTTGATAAACTTTATGAGTGGACTTCATTAGCAAACCAAGCAAATAGATTGCTTTCAGCAAATTTAGTAATAAGTCATAGGGATTTAGACCCTAAAAATGTCTTATGGAATAAAGATAATCCTGTTTTAATCGATTGGGAGTCCGCTGGTTATGTAAATCCAATGAGCGATTTAATGGAAACAGCCCTATACTGGTCGGAAGATGAGACGGGAAATACAGATAGAAAAAGATTTTTTGCTTTTATAAATGGATATAGAAAGAGATATGGTGAAACTCAGGTGGATTGGCCTACCGTACTAGAAAATGGCTTCTTAGGCAAATTAGGTTGGCTAGAATGTAATTTAAAGCGTTCCTTGTGGATGGAAGGTTCAGAAGAAGAACGAAAGTTAGGTACGACACAAGTAATAGGAACCATAAAGGAAATGAGGAAATACGCAGAGAAAATTACAAAATTAGTTGATTGGCTTAATAATCAAGAATAATTGTTCTTAAACTATCAGGGCGTTGATCTTAAAAAGGATTAGCGCTATTTTACATACAAAATTTAGCGGTAATGGATATATGACAGAAGCGGTAGAGAAATTAGCAAACTTTGGGTTAAATAATATCAAATTTAGAAGAATTGAAATAAGGCGTGAATCGACAAATCTTAAAAGTCGTGCTATCCCAGAAAAACTTGGGTTTATATTTGAAGGCACTTTAAGAAATGATGATTTATCCGCAGACGGTAGCAGGCTGACTGACACTTGTTTTTATTCCATAATAAAATAAAATTGTGAGTGATTACACTTAAACTAATGGGAGCAAGAGTTAAACAAGAGGAACGTCAATCGGCGTTCCTTTTTTTGTGAAAGCGACTTGGAATTTTATGTTAAAATTAATGTGTGAATAGTTGTACTTAAAGTAACGAAGCGGGATTGATTAATTTGAAATAAGAGAGAGATGCGATGAGGAATATATACGCATTTGAAAGTAAAAAAGATTATGTAAAGTACCAAGGGATTATTGAAAGATTTAATATAAGAATAGAAAAATATCAAAAGTTTTTAGAAAAAGAATTTGAACTTATTGAACCACCACAAGCAATTGTTTGGACAAGTGAGGAATTAGCTACCACTGTATTCTCTGATATTCCTCTTCCAGCCTACACCAACAAGGATATTATATATATTTCTCCTGACTTATTATCCTGGAGAAATTTGTTCTTAAAACAGTTAGATGGAAGGAAGAATAATCATATTGAAAGATTTTATTCAACATTATCTGAAGAACAGTTGTTTACAATCGTTGCACACGAATTGACACATCATTTGGATTTGTTCTTAGATGACTTTGACGATGCAAGAGAAGATAGTATTTGGTTTGAGGAAGGTATGTGTGACTATCTATCCAGAAAATACACACTAGATGAATTTGATTTTAATGGAATTACAGATGTCGAGACCGAATTAGTAGATATGTTTAAAGGAGAGTATGGAAATCATTCATTAGATGAATTTGGAAGTAAGTCCTATCTAGGCAGTCTAACAAGTATTATGTTTGACTATTGGCGAAGTTTCTTAACAGTAAAATATTTAGTAGAAATTAAAGCTAATAATGATGTAAAGCAAGTTTTTAGGGAATATCAAAAATGGGATGAAAAAGGTAGAACAGTTCCACTAACAAAGTATTTTGAAGTGGATAGGTTATTCAACTAGCGGGTGCTAATGTTCAACAAGGGGATTCGCCTTTTCTGGTTGAAGGAACGAGGAAGAAGAGTTGAATAGAATAAGTTTATAATATCTTTTAGTTTAGAAGAAAAAGTAACGTTTGTGGAAAAGTTCGATCCATTCTTTAACTATTGGAGCAGTTATGTCGTACAAAAGTTACCATTAAAACGCTACTCTATTCTGTTTAGATTGAATTGTTAACACTACTCTTATAAAGATTGAGAGGGAATGTCATGTTATTAAATGTCTTAGTTCCGATGGGAATAGTAGCACTACTTATTGGTCTTGGGTATTTATTAGTTAAATTTTTAAAAGATAAGCAAGTTACTATATGGCTATTAGTTTCAGTTGCTGCATTTCTTATATGGTTTTTTACAAGATAAATATTTTGTTGCATTAACGGATTCTGATCAGAAAGTTGTTTTTCAGGGGACCTTAGTATCACCATTTATAGGAAAAATAGTGAATTTTAAGAAGTATAAAATCGATGTATTTGAAAATAAGTTTCCAGAAGAACTTTGGATGACAATAGTGTCGGGAGTCTTTATTCTTGAGTAAGTATTTAAAAACCTTATTGTGTTAACGGGCGGGTTAGTTTAAATAAAAATGAGAGGAGATGATACTATGGCAAGATGTACAAATTGTAATTATTATAAGTGGAAAGCGAAAGAAATATGGTCACTCGGATTTTCAAAAAACGGAGTAAATTGTCCAAGTTGCCAACATAAACAATATATATCATCAGTGACACAACGGATAGTTACATTAGGGTATCTAAGTCTGATTTTCGTTCCAATACTTCCCTTCTTTATCAAATTAAAGAAGAACCATTGTGGTGAATCTTCAAGTAACGGGTGCATTTGTGGGAGAGTTTGATCCTTTCTTATACTAGATTTGAGGTAATGATAGGAAATTAACTAACACATTCATTTGAAGTTTCAATTTCTTTTCATTAAGCCATTAAACTAGTGTTAAAGGTATTAGTAAGTTGCTGAAAGTATCTACTAGTAAAGGAGAGAAGGGGTTAAAATACAAATTACAAAAAGGAGAAGTTATCTTGAAATTTACCACTCAAAGATTGTTAATCAGGACTTTTAAGAGTAATGACTTACAAGATGTGTTTCACATATACAATAACGATGAGACATGTAGGTATCTACTTCATGATAAATGGACAAGTGAAAGTATGAAGGAATCATTTGAAAAAAAATTAAACAACCGTACCTTAACTAAGGAAACTGGCTTAAGTTTGGCAGTGGTGCGTCATACGAACGTTATTGGTGATTTATCTGTATGGTTTACAGGGATGAAGGATACTGTAGAAATTGGGTACAGTTTTTCTGCCGAAACTTTAGGTAAGGGATATGCAACAGAAGCAGTTAAATATTTAGTTAGAAAATTATTAGAAGAATTTGGGATACATAGGATTCAAGCCACTCTTGATGCACGAAATATGGCATCACAAAAGTTGTGTGAGCGAATAGGGATGAGAAAGGAAGCTCACTTCATACAGGATTTCTGGAATAAGGGTGAGTGGACAGATAGCATCGTATATGGAATGCTAGTTTCAGATTTGAAAAATGGAGAGCTGAAATAAATGAAGATACTTAATTTTGAACTCAAGTCTTTAACTAAAGGGTGCGTTTCTTTGACAAGCAATGGTTTATGACACCTGAATTTTAATCCATAAGTACATTCATTTATAAATGTTTAAATAGTTTTTAGATACCCTAATTAGATTAGGAAAGAAGTAGGGCAACAAAAATTACAGCAAAACTTGATTGGACGTTTAGGGACTTATACAGTGAAAATTACTGAACATGTTGATGCCGAAACCGAAGTATTAAATAAAAGAGTTTATTAAGTTGGATCTGGAATAGAGAGATTAAGCAGACAGTAAGGAAGCAAAAACTTCATAACTGTCTATTTCTTTTGGTAATAATGTCTTCACTTAAAATAACGCGTGCAAATGTTTAAAAAGGTACTTTGTGATTCTTATTGAAGTAAAGGAGCAGTTTAATTTAATAAGAAGGTTTATTTGAATTGTGTTGAATAAGTTAATATATGAAGATCATAGTACCGAAAATTGGAAATGTATAATAGACCATAAATTTCATATAGAGGTGGAATTATATGCCGAAAATTGACAATATATTAGCAATTCTTTGGATGCTTCGTTCAGGTGAAAAAATTACTGCGAAACAAATTTCTGAAAAGTTAGAGATTAATATGAGGACTGTGTATCGTTATATGGATACAATTTCCACAAGTGGCGTACCTATTATTTCAGAACCAGGATATAACGGTGGATACACTTTATTGAACAATTTTATTGAGGCTCCTCTTTTTTTTGATTTTGAAGAGCAAACGTCACTATTTCACGCTGCTGTTTTTGCAGAAGAAGCCGGATATTATGGAGGTGAAGCACTAAATAGGGCAACTTCAAAACTAAGTAAATACTCAAATCAAGAGCAGGAAAAAAAGATAAACCAACATTTAACTAGTCTTGAAGTAATAAGTCGATTAAATTCTTTCTCTATGGAATCTTTTTTGAAGGAGTTGGAGCAGGCCGTAGCTGCCGGGTACTCAGTAAAAGTTCTTTACCAAAAAAGTGGTGAAAAGCAATTAAATTATAGGTTGATCGATCCTTACAGAATTATCTATTGGAATAATAAGTGGTATGTGATTGGATTTTGTCATCTTAGGAATGATATCCGTAGTTTTAGAGTAGATCGAATGGAAAGTTTAGTGCTAACCGAAAATAAGTTTAACCGGCCAGAAAATTTTTCAGCACGTAACTTTTTTATTAGGAATCTTCTTCCAACTATAGAAGATAAGGAAGAGATCATTTCTTTGGTTATTAGTGGGGATAAAAGTGTAATGGCTGATATTTGCCAACATTGGTTTTTAGGACATTATTTACAAGAACGGACTTCAAATCAAGCAGTTTTTCTTCTTGAAAAAGATATGATACATACATATGTACCTTATTTACTTTTACCGTACAATAAATCTATTAAAGTTATTGAGCCAATAAGTCTTAAGAAAAGACTGATAGAAGTTTTGTCGGAATTAATAAAATATCATCAAATTTGATAACTTCCCTGACGCTAGGTGTCAGGGAAGTTATGTTATATTTGGCTAAATTAAATGTGATTGGAGTGTTAATGGATGCAAGCCAAAAAAATTTTTCTATATGTATTTAATACAATGTCGGACTGGGAATATGGATATTTAATTGCTGAACTAAACTCAGGAAGATACTTCAAAAAAGATTTAGCACCTTTAAAAGTACTAACAGTAGGAGCTAATAAAGAAATGATTACTACTATGGGAGGACTGAGCGTAAAACCGGATATTTCCCTTGATGAATGTACTCTTGAGAGTGAGGATCTTTTAATTTTACCAGGAGGGACTACTTGGAGTGAAGAAATTCATCAACCTATCTTGAAAAGAATTGGCCAAGCATTAAAGCTTGGCACTATTGTTGCTGCAATTTGTGGTGCAACTGAGGCCCTTGCGAATATGGGATACTTAGATACTAGAAAGCATACAACTAATAATTTAGAATACACTAAAATGGTATGTCCTAACTATAACGGAGAAAAGTTCTATGAGGTGGGATCTGCGGTATCAGATGCGAACTTAGTTACTGCATCAGGAATAGCTCCTCTGGAATTTGCGACGGAAGTGCTGAAAAAATTAGATGTATTTGGACCAGATACATTACATTCATGGTATAACCTAAATAAGACTCATAAACCTGAACATTTCTTCCAGTTAATGAATTCAATAAATAGCTGATCTAAAATTCAACTTAGCAGTTTTATATTCGTTCAAATAAAAATAATGAAGTAACAAGTAACTGAAAAGCTCAATTTCTCTATTTTGTTTTACAGGAGAAGTTGGGCTTTAAATTTTGGAATTCCTATCGTGGTAAATCAGCATCTTCCTGACCTTCCCCCTATTAAAAATTTAATTTTATTTGACAGGGAGAATATGGAGTTTGTGAACAAATGTACTATAGGTAGCACTTCTTCAAGAAGGAGATGCGCTCTTTTTGTTGAATTTAGTGCACTAACGATAGATTAGTGCAATTTAAAAAATGTAGGTGTTTGGAAGGAGAAAAAATGCACGTGAATAATTTGATAATATTAAACTTTGTAGAAGTACGAAGAAGGAGTACAAAGTGTGGAGATCGATACCTGAACAATTGTTAAATTGGAAACCTGATGAAGATGCGCTTACTTGTGCTCAGATGATTAGACACGTTTTAGAAGGTGAGTTTGTTTACCATCAAGTGCTTATTGAAGGAGGAAGTAAGGCTCTAACTAATTTTTCTAATCCATTTGATGGAAAAGAATTCACAACAGTCGAAAGTGAACTTGTCTTTGCACAACCTTATCGTGACGATTTCTTACTTACATTACATCAAACAACTAAGTGTAAGCGATTTAGAGAGTGTTGAAATAGATCGTTCTGATGTGGGGTATGTTAGGAAACTTGGGGACATGTTACTTCGTATCGCTTACCACGAATCGGTTCATACGGGTCACTTATTAGACTATATGAGAACGATGGGTATTAATCGACCACAAATATGGGACTGATTATTTGTAAAATTATAAGGTGCGAATATGGAAAAAGGAAAGGTGCTGATCAATGATGGACTAGTACCTTTGCTTATTCAAGTTAAGAAGCAGGTTAGTGAAAGATGTTCAGAGAGTGAGGGTGATGGAATTGAAAAAATTCTCTTGGTTAAACTACTGGTCTTTAATATTAAGCATTTTTCCATTACCATTTTTATCGCACTATTCAATGCGGGAGCTGTGATCTTTCTCTCAATGCTGGCCCAAATGGGTAACCCACCACATACGTAATTAATAAGGAGGTTGTAAAATGACAAAGAAAATATGGAAAAGCCACGCTTTCTTAATATTAAGTATGCTTGTAACATTAACATTTATCGGGCTTTTCTTTATTGGATTTGGTTTTGATAATCAAACTTTATTATGGGTTATGATTTATCTAATTTTTATATTAGGGATAGCATCTATAATAATGGGGGTTTGGAGTTATATATCCAAATTAGCATCGCATATTTCAACGATTGTTGCCTCCATTTTAACAGTAGCAAATCTATTACTTTTCTTTTTCTTTTTTTAACTCACACAGTTAGAAACGCATTCTACATCAAAAAAGAATAGAGTACCTTTATTCAAGTAAAGATTACTTTAGTGAAACAGGGGGTTGAAGTTTGTTAAGTAAAAGAGCAATTTAGCACAACAAGCAAGTCTAGAAAAAAGAGGGGGATACTGTGAAAAGATCTTTCTACTTAGTTACTGCTTTGATTTCTGTTGTGATTTTTATAATTCAAATTATTTTTATGGAAAAGGCTAATGACCTTCTTGCTTACGCAGTGTTGTTTGTTTCAGTTATAGGCTTTTTAAATGGGATTATACGGTTTATCATTCCTATAGGTAAAAGTAAATAATATTAATAACTACGGCGAATGTGAAGCTTTGTACTTAAACTACCGGGAGCTAGAGTTAAACAAAAGGAACGTCAATCTGCGTTCCTTTTTCTTTGTAGCAAGAAGATGTATTGGAATTTTATGTTAAAATTAATATGTGAATAGTTATACTTAAAGTAACGGACCAGGATTATTGAATAAATGTTAGTATTAAAATGTGTTATGTATAACAAGGAGGATAAACTATGAATGAGGTAATTGGTTATCTAGTAGTTGTATTGCTAATTTTCGGTTTTGTTTTTGCTTTAGTTAGACAAATAAAACATACTCTTGCTGTCCAAAATTCAGACAAAACAGTAGATTACAAAAGGTCATTACTTGGAAATTATCTGACATGTATTGCAATGGCAGGGTTTTTAATTTCATTTGTTTTAAACCTAGTAGTTTTAATGCAATTTATGCAGTCAAGCATGATTACAAGCAATAATACCAGTGCTAGTTGTTTTATTTTCCTTGCAGTTCTTTTCATCGCCAAATTTACGATTGTTCCGAATAATCCTAAGCAAAGTAGATTAACGGTTTAAGTTCTATTTCTTGTTCAACTAAATGGTGCGAATATTGAAGAAGGAGTTGGGGGAAATATTTTGCTAAACATACTAAGGATTATATTAGCAGTAATAGTTATTGCAATATCAGGTTATGGTTTAATAACTAACGACAAAGAATTACTACACTTTATGTTGTTATCCCTAGGAGCACTGATGTTTGTTATAGGCATAAAGGAGTTAAAGAAAGATAAAAAGGGAATTTGGGGATATTTAAGTAGTGCTATTTTTGCATTTACTTGGTTTACTTCTATACAAATTTTCTTATCATACTAAAGGTTTCCTTAGTAAAAGAGAAACAATATTATTGTGCTATCGGGAGCGAATATTGAAGAAGGAGCTGGCGATGGCCGGCAGTCCCATTATGTTGAAAAAGCAGTATAGTTGGAGAATTGAAATTTAAGGTGGAGTAGTGAGATGGTAAAAAGTTGTGCAAAGAGTCAAAAATGGGAGAGGTAGTAGGGTTTTCCATTGTCAATTTCAGGTGGTCTTTTGCATAAGAGTAAATTATCATAATTGGATTGCTTTATCATCTTGTTTAATAAACAGTTGCGTATCTACAACAAGTAAAGATACGCTTTTTTGTTGCTTTGTAAAAAAAAGATTAATAAAAATTAAAATTAGAAGCATAAAGGGTATGTTAAAATTCAGGAAATGTGTCAATGGGGAGAAGGTTTGATGAAAAAAATTATGGTGGTTGGGGCATCTGGAGTCCTTGGTAAATTAGTTTGCATTGAACTTCTTAGGATATTTGAGAATCAAATAAAGCTAATAGTTACAGATTATAAAGCTGGAAGAGGAAAAAAATTAGCAACCTCTTTTAACAAAGAGGTTCAATTTCAATATTTAGATGTAAGTGATAAAGAAAGTGTAAAGGAAGCAATTAAGAATGTGGATATTGTAGTGGTTGGGTTAAAACAGAAATTGCCTCACATTCAAAAAGTATGTATAGAAAATGAGATATTATCTATAGATGTTACTCCGTTTTATGACTTTTTAGAGAAAGTAATTGAACTAAATCAAAGTGCAGAAAAAAATAATATAGGTTCTGTAATAATGTCTGGATTTTTCCCGGGATTATCAGGCTTAATGATAAAAAATGCTATTTCAAACTTCAAGAAATAAAAGAGATAAACGTAGCACTATTACAAAATACGAATGCTAAAGCAGGAGTATCCGGAATTTTAGATATGTTAAAAATCATTTCTCAACCAGTTATTTTTCAAAATAAAGTTCTACCTGGATTTACTAAAAATAGAAAAATGCATTTCCTAAATCATACTAAAGAAAAAGAAGTAAGACTTATAGACCATTCAGAGAAGGTATTGTTAAAAGACAAGTTAACCACTGCAGCAATAAATTATTGGACTTCTTGGAATGTTAATGCTTTTAATAAGCAAATTTCTTTACTAAGAAGAATAGGTTTCATTGGAATTATACATAAGGTAAATAATAAATTTCTTTCTAAGGTTATAAAACATAATCCTAATAAAAATGAAAATGCTTTTCTTACTGTTGAGGTAAAAGGAATTGTTGATAACAAAGAAAGGGTAAAGATAGTATCGTTATCTACTTTCTCTGATTATCATACAACAGCGATGGTGACGGCTTCATTAGCAAAATAGCATCTCATAAAAAAGTGAAAGGTATAGTTTGTCCTTTTGAACTAACAGATTTAGAAGAGCTATTGTCTGTACTAAATTGCTCAGATGTTCTAATAGAGGAAATAGAAAAATAATAATGGTCCTCCGCACTAACGGGGGTAAAGCTGAACAAGGGGCTGTCGAATTCGGTAGCTATTATTGCGTAAAGGGCAGTAATCTTGAAGAATAAGTTGGATTTATATGGTGATTACTGAAAAAAGGAGAAATATAATGAATTACTTTTTTAGTTTTATTTTATCTATTGTTCTTACTTCTCTATCGTATTTTTTAGGGGGGCAGTTAATTAGGAATGATATAGCTTTTTGGCAATCCCTTGTAATCGGAGCTTCAGTAGGTTACTTTGGGTAATTACAGATATAATTTCATATAAAAAAAACGGGTGCTTATCTGAAACAGGGGTATAGCCGCGGATTTAATAGTTATTAAATAGAATAAATCATTGGGGGATTAATCTTGGATATTGTCGGAATCGCAATCTTGCTTATTGTTTTCTTTTCATCGAGTATTATTGAGAGAAGACTAAAATCAATTGAAAAACAAAATAATCGAGTAATAAAAATTTTGGAAGAAATAAGAGATAAAAAATAGTGCTTTCTTGAAGTAAAGGGTGCGTTGATCTTAGAAGGGATTGACGCTATTTTTGTTGAACTTATTCAACTATAAGAGCAGTATAGCGTAGTAAACAATTAAATCAGAAGGGAGTAATATATGGTTGTCCTAATAAGTGCTGTAAGTGGTACTGGTAAAACCTTGATGGCTCAAAAGTTACTAGAAAAATATTATATTCCTTATCTTTCAATAGACCAGTTAAAAATGGGCTTGTACAGAGGAGATAAGAATTGTGGATTTACACCACTAGACAGTACCGAATTAATTGGAGATAAGCTCTGGCCAATATTAAAAGGGATTATTATGACAAATATCGAGAATGAGCAACATATAGTTATTGAAGGGTGCTATATATTGCCACACTATATGAAGGACTTTGACATCAATTATTCAGAAAAGATCATTCCAGTATTCTTAGGTTTTTCGACGAATTATATTCAAGAAAACTTCGAAACAAAAATATTGAAACATAGGCATGCTATTGAACTCCGTAATTGGCCGGAAGAAAGAACGGTACAAGAACTAATCAAGGAACATAAAGAATTTAAAACAAAGTGTTTCCAAGCAAGTGTAAGGTATTTTGAAATCGAAAGTGACTATGAAAAAGAGATATTGAATGTTTATGACTATATAGAAGGTGAAAAACGAAGAATTGAAACTTTGGATAGATAATATGCCTAAATTGATAGCAGTCGAGCCATTTCCAAGGTTGCAAGCCGCAATAGAAGGGAGAGCTTATACAGATAATTTTGAAGGAGATTCAACATACACCCCTTCAATTGGTGGGACAACAGTTACCTACCAATCGATACAAGCTATTCAAAATTCAAATGGAAAAGTTGTGGTTGTTTCGACTAACAGTGCAATTCAGGAACAGCAACACTTAGGCAAGCATGGGATATATGGTGAGCGGTCTTCTTCGTTAGTACTAGGTGCTTTAAAATCGATAATTAAGAAGAAGGAAGTTAAAGGTGATGACACTATCCTTTTAATTTTATCATCTAATGGGTACAAGGAATTAATATAATGAGAAATGAACTTATATGGTATTAATTATGTGAAGTGGTGTACTTAAACTATCGGGAGCTAGTGTGAAACAAGAGGATCGTCAGGGAGACGGTCTTTTTATTTGGGGTTTCCAAGAATAATTGGGATTATATAGTAAAATTAACATTTATACCAACGCAGATAGTACTAACGGTACAGAAGAATTCAATAAGGAGGTACTTATGAAAAAACTTATATTGTTTATTCTGATTTCCACCTTCTTAATTTTATCAGGGTGTAAAGAAGGAGAATTTATACCAGTAGAAGCAATAATTACTGATGTAAAAAGCGAAGATAAACTAACAATCAAGGTTAAAGAAGATGGCTACGATAGTTACCTGAAGCTAATAAATATAAGCAAGTTAAGTATTGATAGAAAACTAAAAGAAGGAACGGAAATACGATTATGGTTATCCGATAGGCACGATGATGTTTCTGTTGCTGATGAAGAAAAAGGAGCCTTCCCAAACAAAATTGAAATAATTTCTGAAGGATAATGGAAGGGATCAGCTTATTGAATTAACGGAGGCTTATCTTCAAGAATTAAGTACCTATAAGAAAGGGGAATTTTTTGAAATACAGTAAATGGTCTGCAATATTAGCTATGATTTGTGCAATAACGATTTTTGCATCGTATGCAATTGCTCCAAAACAACCGGAAGGAATGATGGTTGTTTTCATACAAATATTATTTTTTACTGCCATTATTACAGGTTTACTTAGTCTAATTTGTAGTTATTTAGGATTTAGAAATAAAGAAAAAGGTTTCCTGAAAAGGATAGCTCCTATAATAGTAGCCGTTATCTTATTAGTGTAAATTGTTTCACTCGTTGGTATGGTAGTTAGTTTTATATAAAGAGCGTAAATCTTTGTTGTGCTAACGAGGGCTTATTCGGAACAAGAAATTCACCCCTAATTGCGCAAAAGTGGCAGGTTCGTTTAATAAAGGGGACTTGTCTAATCCAGAAATCTACATAAAGTTATTGCGATAAAAATACGATTTTAGAAATTTGGAACTGACTGGGAAAGAAGAAGGGGTGATTCAAATGCCAACTTGCAAAAATTGCAATACCACGCGGAGTTGGAAAAAAACAATTCACTTCCAAAACCTAAACGAACGAGCAGAATAATGAGACAAGTTGATTGTGTGTTTTATGGTAAAAATAATGGTAACGATGACTTGTCGGTGGGGGAAGGATATGAATAAGGTATTTCGTACTTTTAAAAATGTGTTCTTAGATTTATTCTCTATGGGTAAAGGTTTTGTATATGGATTTGTAATGGTGGGACTATTCATAGTAATCTGTGGTGCTTTGATATATGGCGTTCTATATATTACAAATGTCATATTTTAAACACCTACTATTTAAAGCTTGGTTAAACGGAAGAGGATAAAAAGTGACGATTGAACAGGATGTAGCGGCTGAAGTATATAAAATGTGGAATTGCCTGGAAGATTATCAGAGGGAAGATTTGAGGAAATGAATAACTTATATTCTGATGATTTTCAAGGCTGGCTTTATATGCCTTGGGTTGAAAAGCTGGAACAATATAATACAGAAACGATAAAAGAAGGTAATAGATTAGCTTCAAAATACTACAAAGGGAAAAATATTCAATTTGTTTTCACTGGACTTAAAATTGTTCCACAATCTGCGACCCAAGCCACCGCATCCTACGAAGTAATTCACCAAAATAAAGAACAAATGGTTATGGTAAGAGCTTTAGTCCTTGAAGTGTGGCGTAAAGAAGCGGAAGGGTGGAAAATAGTTCGTTGGTATGAAGAAAAAGGATTGCGAACTTAGATATCGATATAGATGAAATGCAACAAACATTCTTCTTAATCCTTTTACATCACAAAATACGGTTAATACGGTTAAAAGCTTATTTAATACATGGGATGACTTTTATATGAGACAGAAAACGAGACGAACCGAACGTTAGGTAACAATTATAAAAAAGTTTGCGAGAAGGTGTACTAAGTGTACGGCTTTTGGAAACGGTCAACAGTCTCTACTCGATCTTCTAATAGTACCACCTAATACAGATGAATTCATAATTGGCTCGAATTAAAAATACATATACGTCGGTAACCTACCATCATTAAACAACGGTAAAACCTTTCATCCACAAAGGTTTTACCGTCTTTTGTTATAAAACACATGTGCATGAATTGGATTCATCACTTTCTATAATTCATTAAACTTAATTTCATAACAGAACTGGAGTTTTCTATAATAATCATTTTCTACAAAATCTGTGGGCTTTACTTTTGTTGATGTACTGTGAAAATATTCGAGCCCTGCAAACTTTAAAATTTCATAGACAAATTGAGAACAAAACATAATATTAGGTCTAATCGAAAATTTTGTTACAAGTCCAACAAGATTGTAAGCACTGCCTACATTGTTAATCTCTCTGATTTTATCGATAATTGCCTGCTTTTTTTCCCTAGGTGCGGGTATTTTATAAACCATTATGGACGCATCATCTTTTTTGTTAAAAAAGACCAGCTGTTCGCGATTTAGTCCTGGGGGAGCTACATTTTCTCCACCGTTGTAGCTTATAATTGTTTTTAGCTCTCTATCAAAGCTTAGTGATACGTGATTATATGTTTTATGAGTAAACAACGAAATCAGTTCACTTGCAGGACTTCCAGTACTTGAAATAATAATGTACAGATGCTTGTCCTCCAGACTTTTTTCACATTCCTCAAAATACTGATTAGTTAAGGTTTCTTTGTTTAAATAATTTGTATAACTATGTCTAGGAATATCCTTTACAATCTCATTCAAATTTTCTTTAGACAATGAACTAGTACCTTTTCTAACGTTATTTTTTAATGCGACTCCTTTTCCATGAATCATTTTGATCATTTCAAAACTTATGGATGATAGATCCTTTAAAGAAAATTGATATTGAAGTGTGTACAAATAATTTAGATATAACACCAAAAAAGGCACTAAAATAATGATAATGGCAACCAATTTTTTTAACATAAATTGGCCCCAAACCTCATTCCCTGAAAAAACGAATGACGTATTAATGACCTGTTGCAGAATCATGATTAGTAAATAAATGAATGAAAAAATTACCCTTGTTCTTAACTTTTTTTTGGACAGCCACGTATGTCCTATTACAAGAACTGCGGTAATGGAATATATGACTGCAAATATGGTTAACGTTTTTGCTAGCATTAGAAAAATAAATAATAATACAAACAAACATTGAAACAATCGCAAATATATTTTCTTAATTCTCAAAGCCTTTCTCTCCTTCCATTGGTTTATGGATAGTAAGTTCTAATTGTCAATTAGTTTCAAGTGCATTGTATCTAACGTTGACGGCCATACAGTGCCCAACCAATCTATTTTACTCGTAAATGTATAGTTAGAATAATAGATTCTGAGATAGATCCAAGAATAATGGTCATCTTTGTATCCTGAATTTACACAATCACACCCAGTATAAGTTACAATAAGGCGGTATTTTTAAGTTTCCTGGAACCATTGCATTAAGGTTTTCCATTCTATTTCGAATTCATTTTGTAAATAAGGTACAAAATGAACCTTATGAGAAACAGATTATACACTAAAATTAATTAAGTAACAAGATGATTCTATAGTTGTGGTATTATTGCTTTAGAATTCTTTTGGGAGGCTTTTTCCATGGCGAACGAACGAAAACGTGGAGAAGAATTAGAGGTTGCGATTCTGGAAGCTGCGGATGAAATCATTAAAACAGAAGGATATTGGAGTTTGACGTTTCAAAATGTCGCTAAACAAGCGGAAACAAGTCGGACTGTAATCTACCGCCGTTATGAAACACCATTTGAAATATTACATGCACTAGTAAAATATAAATCCAAGCAAGCTTATGATGGACCAATGATTGACTTATTGCAGGACAACGGAAGTTTACGTAAAGACTTAATTGCTGTTATGGAACTTTTTCAACAACTTTTTACAAAGGTAGGCTTAGGTGTTCTTGATGCGATGCTTTTTGAGTTGCGTCAAGGTAACAAGGAATCATTATTATGGTTAAACCAAGCACAGGAAAGCAATATTAACGTGATGAAAAAGGTACATAGCTTTGCTTTGCGTCGAGGAGAAATTAAACATGAATTTTCACGGATGCAGATGATTATGCCATTTAATATATTACGCATAGAAAATTTGTTGAGTGGAAAAAACCTAACAAAGGAATATATTATACAACTAGTAGATGAAGTGTTGCTGCCGATGTACACTAGAGAACCATAGAAATTTGAGTGTTTTATCACATTAAATAACTAGATAAAAGAGAAACCTATACCGGTAAAATTAAGTTTAAAATACGAATTCGTAAGGCACCTATATTTAATAGAGGTGCCTCTTTCGATGGTTTTAAAGATACTTGACTAAATGAACAGTATTTCAAAGGTGTATGGTATTAAAATAAATTAATTGAGAACCATTATCATTTATTGTATAATAGATAACAAAGAATGAATCCTAGAAACCGGAGGAATATATCTCATGCAAATATACTGGACTAAAATAAACAAAATTGTAGACGAAACATCTGAAGTTAAGACCTACCATCTCGACTGTCCGGAAGGCTTTACGTGGGAAGAAGGATCCCACACCCACTTCGCACTAGAAGGCTTCAATGCCGGAGATAAACCAAACCGCAGCTTGATTCGCCACATGTCCATCTCCACCTTACCCCATGAGAAGACAATCGGTATTACCACACGCATCAGAGAACAGTGCTCAGAGTTCAAGTCGATTCTGAGAAATCTTGAAGTCGGCAAAGAAGTAGCAATCTTTAAAACACATTCGAATGTCCCACTAAGTAGAGAAGACAAAAATGTGTACTTGTTATCATCAGGTGTCGGGCTGGCAACCTTCAGACCGCTTGTACTTGATTATTTCAAACGTGCCGACAATGTGAATCGCATTCACTCTTTGAACGTCGATTCATCTAAAGAATTTTTATTTACGAATGTCTTTGAATCATCACCAGAAATGAAGTTCACCTCACAGTTTGTAGATAATCGTAACGATTATTATGAAGAAGTGAAAAATCTTGCGGCAGACAAGGATGGTATCTTCTATGTGGTTGGTAGTGATGATTTCCTTAAGCAAAACATTGAGGTACTTCGTGAACATGGTATTAAGCCAGATCAGATTAGACTCGATAAGCATGAGCATCAGTTAGCGGAGTTTTTGTGAGAAAAACAAATTATAAAAAGAGCAGTTCATGGACAGTAAAACAATATTGAATTCAATTATTGAAAGACGATTACACTTTGTGTAATCGTCTTTTTCATACGTGGCTTTCAAGCAATAGAACTTCTTTACTGAAATTCCAAATGTAATCTTTTCTTCTTTTGTTGAGAGAATCATGAATATTTATATGCCCTAGTATGGAAACGTGTACTAAAAGTTCTAGGAAGTATGAATACAAACGTTATTATCATCCAGAAAGGAGTGGTAACATGAAGAATTACCCATTACTATATACCCTTTCCAAGCCTAAGATAGTAAAAAAATTGTCATAATATGTAACATTTGCACTAGTGCTGTGCTATAATACCAACATTAACCATTAAAGGAGGATTTGATGAATAAAATCACCAGGAATAAACAAATTCAAAAAATATTAGCTACAACGGCTGCTATCCCAGTAGCGGTGGCTCCACTAGCAACTTCTGTACAAATAAGTGCAGACTCATTATCCTATAAGGATTTGAATAAGGACGATCAAGGCTTTGAACATGTGAAAAATTTAGAAAGTTTAAACGTAATGAAAGGGTATGAAGATGGTACATTTAAACCCTATGAAAACATTACGAGAGAGCATGTTGCAGTTATTTTAGCAAATGCACTAAACCTTCCAACACCAACCAATCTATCAGCTATATCAACTTACAAAGACATAACAGAAGAACATACATATGCAAAAGAGATAGCAGCTGTAACCGAAGCGGGGATTTTTAAAGGTAGCGATGGCTTTTTTAATCCGAAGAATCCAATCACTAGAGAACAAGCAGCAACGGTTTTGGTAAAGGCTTTTCGTTTATATGATAACTATGAAAAAGTTTCTCTAAACGATCTAGATAAGATTAGTCCTTCACATCAGGAGAATGTAAAAATATTAGCTCAACACCAAATAACAGTAGGGAAGCAACAGGATGATGGAACACGATACTTTGATGGGGATGGGAATCTGAAAAGAATCCAGTTTGCTATCTTTGTAGATAAACTATTGTCGAAGTCTCCCTCAATGGGAAACATTAGCTCCATTAAAAATGACGAAATAGTAGTTTCAGGTCATACATACTCAGTTGATGAAAGTGTTAAAAATATTTTATCTTACGAAAATAGAGCGATATTAAATGACGCATTTGTAGACTTAGAGATTACCAATGAAGTGGTTACAGGAATTAATTATATAGAACTGAACAGCAAAGGTACGGCGTCTACTCCTTTAGTACTGGAGGGGCATAATGCAACCTTGAATGGTTCTATTAAAGTAAATGGAGATCATACAACGGTTAAAAATCTTCAAGTGCAACATAACTTAATTTTGGATGATCAAACAAAAGGATTAATAAATTTTGAAAATGTTCAAGTATTAGGGGATACATTATTTAAATCTCCTAATGGCACTAGATCGATACAATCAGAGTCTAGTTTCGAAGCAACCTTTTCTAACTCTTCTCTTCATAATGTAATCATGCAACGCTTAGACGGAAAGGTTATCTTGCTAAATAATACAAATGTTGCAAACATCTCTGTAGAAGCAAACTCGATACTAAAAGGTGATAGTAGTTCGTTAGTCAGGAATGTTCAAGTAGGAAAAAATGTTGACCAATTCGAATTAGGCTTAAACGTTGATGAACTCACTATCGATGGAAGCCAGACACTTAATATCGATGGAATAAGCAAGATAGGTAAGCTTTTTATTAAAGAAAAGAATACTACGTTCAGGTTGTCCAATGATATCTTTATAGAAAGCTTAGTCCTTCCAAAGGGAGTAGATTTGAAAGATATTATAAGCAACTATGACTCCATAAAGGACCATATCAATAACGTGGATGAAGTGGGTGAAGAGAATAACCCAGTCGTAGTTTCTCCTAGTACAGGTGGTAGCGGATCGGATAATCCATCTACACCAGGACCTGTTCTTTCAGATGGTGGGGCGACGGCGACTGTTTACTCAGAAGATGATTTCGTCACAGCTTTATACCAAGAATCTGTTAATACGGTAATCTTAGGAAAAACGTTTACTTTTTCCAAGAACTATACGATTACAAAAGCGGTAAAAATACCTGAAACTGCGAATCAGGAAGAATATGATTTCAACCAATCAAGTTTTAAATCCTTAGAGATTTCCGGGGATAATATAACTGTTAAAAACAGCACTTTAACTCAATTGGTAGTTCGCGAAACGGTAGAAAATCTAACCTTAGATAACGTAAAAGATAGCATTGAATCCAATCATTTAATCCAAGGTGGAGGAGCGCACTCTATCGAACTCATAGGTAATACTATTTTTAAAGGCGATATTCAAATTAGAAGTGGAGAAGATGTGCAAATCCGAGCGGAAAGCGCAGATGCTAAAATTGAGGGGACTGTTTGGATCGATTCGGAAGATACTACCATCATTTCTGCACCCGTTTCACAAGTTGTAGTTTCCAACGCAAACGTTCAAATTAAAAGTGAAATAGATGAATTAATGATAACGGATAAT
This sequence comes from Radiobacillus deserti, assembly GCF_007301515.1. Classification (GTDB taxonomy): domain Bacteria; phylum Bacillota; class Bacilli; order Bacillales; family Amphibacillaceae; genus Radiobacillus; species Radiobacillus deserti. The sequence goes on along the minus strand of NZ_CP041666.1, from coordinate 3,022,702 downwards.
GTTACGATAACTCTACAAGAGGGCGGATCTATAACCTCTATTAAGAAAAGAATTAATCTAGACGTGACTGTTAAAGATGCAGATGGAAATATATTGGAAGCAGAAGAAGCATTAGATACGATGCGTTTAAATCGAGGTATATTAAAGGCACAATACCTTTTGGACCAAGCGGTTGTTGGCACGAGTGAAGGGAACTATTCTCAAGATTCCATTGATCATTTAAAAAATGTATTAGATGAATCCAAAAACGTTCTAAATACAACTACAGAGCTTTCAACAGATTCTCAGAATCTAATTGATGGGACAGCTAATACCATTTATGAACAGATTGATAATTTCTTAACGGGACAAGTGACTGTTAATCGTTCAGCATTACATGAAGAAATTAATCGAGCTAAAAGACTAATGAATGAGATTGATCCAGCTAACTACTCAGAGGAGATAATATCTCAACTAGAAACAACATTAGAAGCAGCGATTGACCTAGAATCTACGTACGGCTTAAGTCAAAATGAGATAGATGCTAAGAAGGCGGAATTAGCCGATGCAATCGATTCGGTCCAAAATTCAAATCCAGAAGTTCCAATAATCGAAGGAGCTATAACCTTTGATATAAAATCTGATTTGTTTGTAGACTCCGAGGTTTATGTGCAGGTATATCCAAGGGATTATTTTGATTCAGGTGTTACCTCTAGTGCGAATCTCACGAATGAAGGAATTAAGGTAGATATATCGAACATTGATGAGACATTAGGCGAAACATTTTATGCAGTAATTAGTACGAATGGGTATGTAATAGTGGAGCCATTTTCTAAAGAAGAGGCAATAAGTGGAGCAGTTAAGGAGATAGTATTAGATCCTAATGACTATATGAACCCTAATCTTGTAATTGGGGATTACACAGGTGACTTTTCTGAAGAAAATTTTTCTTTACAGGTAGCACCACTTAGTGAATCTGGAGATCCAATAGTAGATGGAATCATACTTTATGCATCAGAGAATGAACTCATTCCAAAAGGAAACTACGACCTTCAATTTGTTGGTACCAATGAAACGGATTACTTTGCCCTCTTTAAAGAGAATGCATTGCTATCAGATACTACAAATGGTTTTTCTATTGCTAATGAAGAAATGGTCGATTTAGAGCTGGCTATGGAATCAAGTAATCCTGTGAACTATACAATAAATCATTTTGTTGCTCATCCAGATATGGATAGCTTCAATTCAGGTTCTGCAGATAAGCTAGAAGGTAAAAATACTGTTCATATTACAAGTGGTATTTATGATTACTTAAGTTTCAATGTTACTTTACAGGATAATCAAGATTACTGGGTTTTAGACTACATGGACCTAAACAAAGAAATAAATCAATCTTCAACGATAACATTGGATGATCATTTGAAATTAAATCATGATGGTCCAGAATTACCAGAAGGACCAGTACAAATTAATCCTACTTATCCATTGTCATCTTACTTTAGCTTTGGATTAATCAACGGTGCAAACCAACATGTAACCTTCTCAAAAGCTCACATGGATGGTGAATTATTATTAAAAGATAAGCAAATACCTCTAAATATTGAGGTTACAGCTAATGGAAATACGTATTCAGCTACTGCTGAAAGAATGTTTGATCTGAATATGACAGTTCAGGACATAATGGAAGGTCAAGAAATCACTGGTGAAGCCCAAATAACCTTCTCTTTGATGGATGCACCTATTCCGGTAGAAGCTTATACGAGAACTATTGAAATTTCACAGTAAATATGTTTAATGGGGGGAGATTATCCTCCCTTTTTAAATAATAATGCTGTTTACATATAATTAACAGTGTTATTAAGGAAGACTATTAAAGGATATTCTTTTAAATATATATTGGTAGCTTGGAGAAATGGTTAGATATAATAAATAAAGAGGTTATGAATTATTCCTTATTAATATTCTGTATTAAAAAATAAATAGTAGAATGTTAAGGATTGTGTAAATTAGGAGGGGAATATGTTGAATTTTAGAAAGTATAGCACAGGAATTTTTACAATTATTTCTGCAGCAATTTTAGTGTTTCTGTTGCCAACAGGAACAAAGGCTGCAACGTCCTTCACGGACTTAGAAGAGGGAGACACAGGATACATAGAGACATTATCATTAGTAAACCAAGGTATTATTAACGGTTATTCCGACGGAACGTTTAAGCCATACAAATCAATTACTCGTCAACAAGTAGCTGTGATGTTAACCAATGCTTTACACCTTGAAACACCGGCAAATGTTGATCAAGTTCTTGCACAATTCAAGGACGTAGATTCAGATGATCTGTATGCAGCGCAAATTGCAGCTGTAGCTGAATCGGGAGTATTCAAGGGTAGTAATGGTTATTTTAAACCAGGTTCAGATATTACAAGAAGCCAAATGGCTACTGTTCTGGTACATGCTTTTGATCTAGAAGCGACAAATGAGGAAGTAGATTTAAAAGATCTTGAATCAATTGGTAGCTCTCATAGAGAAAATGTAAAAATACTGGCGCAACACGATATATCGCAAGGAAGTTTAGACAAGAATGGTAATCGTGTGTTTAATGGCGGCCAAGATTTGAAACGGGTGCAGTTTGCAATCTTTTTGGACAAGACGTTAGCATTAAATACGGATAATGAGCAGTATTTGGATGGGGATGATAGTGAGGTTCGAGTCATACTCTTACACGATATGGATTATGATATGACATTTTCAAAGAATGATGATTTTAGTGTGTTGCTTGAAGGGGAGTTATCAGATTCATCAGCGAAAAAAATAATTCAATACTTGCACAGTACTAAATTATTTGGAAAGAACCCAGAAATTATAATCGGAAATGCTAAAGTTAGAGAGGGTATGGATCAAAAAATGCGACCTGTGAGTTCCATCCATATAAGTTTTGGAGAAAATCCTAATGTCACATTTGATGAAAAATTTGGAATCCCTAAAGATATAATTGAGTATAAGAATAGAAAAATCCCTGAGAACCATATCTTAGTTAAAGTTCCAAGTAACTTTATAACTAGCGGAACATTTATGTTACCACAGCCAGGGGAATTTTCTACACTAGATTTAATTTTTACTGGAATAGAGAATAATTTGTTTTCTGGAGCAACATCTGATCAGGTCGTTAAGGATGAAATCATTACAATAACAAGAAAAGATGGAACAAGTATAGATGTTCCGGTTAATAAGTTAACTTGGGATGAGAATGCAAGAAAAATGAAACTTTATTTAAGTGATGTTCAAACCATTTCCTATGATGATTCAATTACTATAAGCATTAAGGAAGGTTGGCTGGCAGAAGTAGGAATTACAATGACTAGTTTTCTAAGAGAATAGTAGATACAGAGTTCATTTATTCGAGAGTAAGCTAATTTTAATAGGAGAACTACTTATAGCAACAATCATACAATATAGAACCCCAAAAGCTTGAGTTTGACTTTTGGGGTTTTTCTACTACAAGGTAGATTTTTTATTTTTTCGCCATCTATCAATCTGATCCTGCACATGTAATCCATTAAGAAGTCGAATATTTAAACCTTCAGCAGCTTCTCTTGCGCTCTTTGTGTAATTACTTGTAGTGATGCACCATGCATCTAAACACTTATGTACCCTTTTCCCGGAACTTAGACGAAGAATTACATCATTACCGACATTCTTGGTTCTCCAATGCTTACATTGTACAGCAATTTTATACTTCTCTTTTGGATCTGTAAGAATGAGGTCCACCTCATGATCACCTGAGCCTCCAACTATTCTTGGTTCATATCCCTTTTCTTTATAATACAAAGCGACTAATCTTTCGAATTCACTTCCATTAAGGTCTTCTAACTTGGCTGTTAAAAGTTCCTTGTCCGTCTTCCCTTTTTTACTTGGACTAACTTTAGGTGAGTTGGCTTTTGGATTACCTTTTGATTTCTTCTTTTTCTTTGATGGGAAGATAACTTCAGGAATTATAACCCCAGCTAAAAGGATAATAAAAAACCAATACCATGAGGGATTATCAGCAATTTTCCAAAACCATAATAATCCCAAAAAAATGATAGACATATTCAAAAGTTGTTTCATAGTTTACACCTCCGACAAATAATATTAATACTACTAGACTACCACATTTTAACAGTGCAAAGTGACAGGCACGACCCGGTTTTTGGGGGATTTTGTCGAATGAAAGAAGAATAGATGAAATCAATTTCATTGCCCTGTTTTTCGGGAGGTTGGGAAAGTAGAAATAGGTCTTAATTTCAAGTTATCTTCGTGTTACTTTTATCTATATTTGGAAATTTTTTATGAGAGCTTTCATACGTGTAAGTAAAAAGTTATTCGTAGCTCTATACCAAAACATCCCAAGATAGAAAGAGGTGAAATTCACATGAATAACAATTTACAAGACAGTAAGGATCAACCGAATGATTCCGCAGAGATGGAGCCAAATATCTTTTAATTTGTAGACTTTATCGAAAATGGACTTAGGTACATATTCTTCTATATTGTCATGTTCAATTCAGAGCAAGCATAATAAGATCAACAAGGATAATAATTTTAGAAATAGCATTTATTTTCCTAAACAAATTTTCCAAACGTAGAAGTTTTAGTGTTTTGCTTGAATTATAAAAACTTACATAAGTTCATATTCGTAGTCACTCAACTTGAAAGAACGAAAAAAGTGGAACTCCCTCTAGGAATTCCACTTTTTTATCAAAGCAAAGAGGTATGGCTGGGTGAACGGTTTTAATGAGGTGGCTACAAAGTGCCTTGACCATTATTTGAAATTGGTTTCAATATCACGGCAATGTCAAGTATGGAAACGCGTTCCCAACAGATGTCACTTATGGTAAACTCGAGTTGTCAGAATATATGATACTGACATAGAAACAAAGGGAGAGGGGAAGTTGATGTTGAACCAATCTGAAGAAGGGTATCGAAAATTTAAGGTGGTGTACCATTCCATTATTCTGCTTTTTGGTTTAACGCTAATAATAACGTATATCTTTGGTGCGAGACAAATGGATAGAGGATTACTTTTTCTAGTATTAGGAATAGTCTTTACATTAGAAAGTGTATTCGGTTTATGTAAGAATTTAAACAAGGTTCAATCACTTTAGATCTAATTTTTCATTATCTTATCAGCTCTGTGTACACTAAAAAATAAAACCACTATTGATACCACAACCAAAATTACCCAATAATGAAGACTGTATATTGCCAAAATTATTGCAATAGCTGCCAATAGTATTGACGAAATGAATCCAGACATTACTTTTGCATCTTTCCAAACTTTGTCTTTCATTAGTTTCCACCGCCTTAAAAATGTTTAACTGTTCGATTTATCGAACTTTAATTTACCAGTAGGAAGAAAGATATCCTCTTTTTGGGTCACATTAATTACTCGGAGAATCCCTCTTGCAACACCTATAACATAACCAATGAAAAGTCCCAAACCAACACCAACTAGCAGTAACGCTTTAGGTGATAATTCTAAAAGTAAGGCAGTGTTAGCTCCAATCCAGTATCCACCGAACGTGCCTATAAATATTATCGAACCAATGATCAAGAGACGGCTTAAAACGGAATCGAGCGTCATATCACGAATTTTTTTATCCAAATGAATCACTCCCTCCACTATATTTAAAAATCTTGCATCCATGGCATTGATAAATACATCAACTACCTCTTTAAAAGAAAGATTCCTGTTTTCCAAAATGTATAAGAATTCCTCTTCATAGCGTTTTCTCCACTTTTTAGGATACAAATGGATAAGCCACTTCATATTAGACCTAACCTTTCAAATCCCAGCTTGGTAACAGCTTCAATTTCTTTTAATTTTTCTTGAAGATACTGTCGACCTTCAGAAGTAATTTGATAAGGCTTTTTTCTATCCTTTGATGGAATAGCCTCAATTAACTTTAATTTTTCCATTCGACTAATAGCACCATATAAGGTTCCGGGTCCAATTTTGATATCGTATGAATCTTCGATATCCTCCATGATTGCATAGCCATGTTTGGTTCCCTCGGCTAAACTAATTAAAATAAATAAGGTTGGTTCAGAAAATCGGTCAGTCGAACTCACGAGCTTTTGTTATCCCCTTCCATTATTACATTTAACGTTATAACGTGTAACGTAATAGTAAGCCACAAAAAAAGATATGTCAATTAGTTTTGCGCTAATACTATTTCGTCTGAATGAATTGTAGTGGCTCAAAATAAGAAACAACTTTCAGTATAAAAAAGACCTTCCATTAGGAAGGTCTTTTTTAAAATAAATCAACAACAAATATTGACATTGCCCTTCAAGAAGAAAGGTAATCTGGAACAATAGCTTCCTCCGTCTCTACTTTCTGGTTTAATCTACTAATCTGTTTAAGTCCTGCATGGATAAACGTAAAGATAAACATCCAAGCCACTACTATTAACCCGATAAACAAGAATTCATGCAAGAAGTAAAGTGGCATATCCCAAACCGCATGGAGAATAATTGCTACAACTCGTAGCTTGATAAACCTTTCATTTGTTAAATGCTCTTTCTTTAATGGCTCCTGTCCTTTTACAGGAAACAATGCAGCACCAGCGATACTAGACCATGCGATATGGGTTCCAACGGCCATCCATCCACGTGTGAAAATATTAGAAATCATGGCTTGATCCCCATACATCATTCCAATGTTAAAGGCATAGCCGGCAGATTCGAAGGCTACAAATCCAGCCCCGACTGCTGCACCAATCAACAGTCCAAAACTTCGCCTTCCTCTTTCGTATGCTTTTGGAAGACATTTGAGAAAACGTCCTTTAAATTAATTCTATAGCTTCTTTTTCTCCGACAAGCTCGTTAAGTAGTTATGCGTGGTAGATGCCTCTAGTAGGGAAAGTTGATTTGGTATAATAGCGAATTATAGCCATGGAAGCTGGACGGAAGTATGAATGGAATAAGCCTAGCCAGCTCCTATGGTAAGGAGGACCCTATGAACGATTACATAAAAACTATGAGACAATTGGTAGGAAATGAAACGATATTAACCATTGGATGCGGGCCCATGTAGAAGATGGGGAAGGGCGTATTCTTTTACAGAAGCGGAAGGACTATGGAGAATGGGGGATTCCTGGAGGGATTCTAGAGATAGGGGAAGCGGTAGAGGATACGGTGCGACGAGAAGTGTTGGAGGAGACAAACCTGACAATTCGGAACGTCCAGCTGTTCGGAATTTATTCTGGGGAAAGAGGGTTTGCGGAATATGAAAATGGCGATAAAGTGTATAGTGTCCAAATCATCTTCTATGTGAAGGAGTGTAGCGGATCACTAAAAGCGAATGAGGAGAGCCATGAGCTCACGTTCTTTGCGAAAGACGAATTACCATCTCATATCAACCCCCACCAAGCAGAATTTATCAACGATTGGCGCGATAATAGAGCCATACCAATCATCAAATAAACACCATATGGTGCCCACCATATGGTGCCTGTCACCACCCGGTTTTTGTCGTGTTTTGTCGAAGATAATACTTTACTAGTTCTATCATAAAAAAGATAGAACTGTAAAACGTTAAGCTATACAGAATATTCCATACCAAAAGGACCAACCCATGACAAGAATCATGGGTTGGTCCTTGTTTAATTCGACAAAATCCCCAAAAAATCGGGTAGTGACAGGCACCAAATTTTTACACGCGCTTAATGTTTATGCGTTATAATAGGGGGCGGACAGGTTACTCCTTCATACTTAATAGGGAATCTAGCATCGGAGAGGAAGGCTCTAATCTAGTAATTTTTCAATATTTATTAGGGAGGAACAAGGTTTATGGCAAAAAGAACGTATCGTAAGCTAGCAACAACTTCACTAGCAGTAGCGGCGGTGTCTGCAGTAGCACCGGTGGTCTCAGCTGCAGAATTCAATGGGTATCCGGACGTACCAACCGATCATTCGCACTATGATGGGATTAAAGAATTAACGATTCAAGGTGTCGTACAAGGTTATCCAGACGGAAAATTCTATCCGTTCAAAGACCTTAGTAGAGAGCATGCTGCTATCTTCTTCACCAAAGCACTTAACCTATCCATTCCATCAGACGTTGATTCTGTGCTTTCCAAGTTCAGCGATGTTGACAAAGACAGCCTCTATGCGGGTCATATCGCAGCGGTTACGAAAGCTGGCATCTTCAATGGTAGTGGTGGAGCTTTTCATCCTGATTCGAAATTAACACGAGAGCAAATGGCTACTGTTCTTGTATTAGCGCTCGATTTAGAAGCGTATAATCCAACAACGAATGTCGACATCAAATTAGACAATGTAAGTGCCTCACACAAAAAGAATGTACAAATATTAGCTAACCTCGGATTAACCAATCAACTAGAAGACTTTAGACCAAATGAAGCTATTTCAAGAGGTGCGTTTTCTACTTTCCTCTATAAAGCACAACAAGTAGTGGATCAGCATTATAAATTATCCATTATGCATACGAATGACACACACGCTCATCTCGATAATGTAGCGAAGGTTGCTACAGCTGTTAAAGAGGTTAGAGCTGAAAAACCAGATTCCTTGCTTCTAAGCGCAGGAGATGTATTCTCAGGAACACTATACTTCAATGAATATCAAGGACAAGCAGACCTTGCTTTTATGAACCTATTAGGATATGACGCAATGACGTTCGGGAACCATGAATTCGATCTTGGTTCTTCTGCAGAAGGCCATAAAGGACTAGCTGATTTTGTAAACGGTGCAGAATTCCCGTTTGTTAGCTCCAACGTAGATTTTAGTGCGGATACGAACATGGCGCCGTTATCTCCAGATACTCTAACGTCTGCTCCAGAAGACGGAAAAATTTATAACGCAATTATTAAAGAAGTTAATGGAGAAAAAATCGGTATGATTGGTCTTACAACCGAAGAGACTGCTGACCTCTCAAGTCCAGAGGATGTGAAATTTGAACCATACCTTCAAGCAGCACGTGATGCGGTTGCATCTTTAGAAGCTGAAGGTGTTAATAAAATCGTCGCAATCACGCATATTGGGTATGACGACAATCCACAAGTGGATAACGATCAAGAGCTTGCCAAAGTAGATGGAATCGACGTTATCGTAGGTGGTCACAGCCACACCGAATTATCTGAGCCTGTTTTTGTGCCTGGTTCTACCAATGATGAGCCGACGGTTATCGTACAAGCTTACCAGTATCACAATGCGTTAGGTACATTAGATGTTACCTTTGACGAAGAAGGACTACTTACTGGTTATGCTGGGGAATTAATCGAAATCGATGAACAAAAAGAAGATCCGGAAGCGGCAGAGCTTCTAAAACAGTATTCTACTAAAATTGAAGAGCTAATGAACAAAGAAAGTGGCGGAGTTGCTGCGGAAGCATTGCCAAATCCTCGCCTAGGAGATGGAGATGCGGTAAGCGTTCGGAACAGTGAAACCGCGTTAGGAAACCTAATTGCGGACGGCATGCTAGCAAAAGCGAAAACGTTCAATCCGAATGTCGTCCTTGCTGTACAAAATGGTGGTGGCATTCGTACTTCCATTGACAAAGGACCAATTACGCTAGGTGAAATTTTAACGGTATTACCATTCGGAAACACATTAGCTACCATCGATTTAACAGGTGCTGAGTTAAAACAAGCATTAGAGCATAGCGTAAGCGAGGCACCAAATGAAAGTGGTGGATTCCTACACACCTCTGGTATGAAGTTCACGTATGATAGCTCTAAACCAGCCGGAGAAAGAGTACAATCTGTTATGGTTATGCAAGGCGATAGCTATGTAGAGTTGGATCCAGCTGCAAACTACACCATTGCTACAAACGCATTTACAGCAAAAGGTGGAGATGGCTATGATGTCTTTGCAAAAGCATACGAAGAAG